>JAOUNC010000190.1 GCA_029881175.1 Nitrospirota bacterium
GGAGCGTTAGGAGGGAGAGCCTACGCCAAAAGCCAGGATGAGAGCGACCCCAACAGGATTTCCTGGGTACCGGATTTCCTGGATCGCCAAACGCGGGACATGCTCTTACGCTATTTGGCCGTGACCCATTGCGGACGGGGACGCGGCGATTACCAGGACCCTCGTGAATTTCCTCTCTTCTGGCGACAGGAAACCGAACGCATCCTGAAGCACCAAAAAGACGACCTGCAACACTTCTGGGAAACAACTCAAATCACTAATGATCAAAGCATTGATCCAGGTCCCACCGATCAACTTATCCAGAACCTGACCACCATGACAACAGAAATTTTGCTCACTTTCTACCCCGAAGCTCAACATTGGCTAAAGAAATCTCGCCCGTAACCTGGCCATCTAATATACGTACTCAACAATGTCAGATCATTTCTTCATGGCCCCATGTGGACTAGACCATCATGAAAAAGGCTAGGAAAAAGAGGGAGATCGCGTTAAGGCTTTAGAGCGGGCTTACGTAGTCGAGACTGACGGCTGTTGAACGCCATGGTGGTGGGCTCTGTGGCATGGGCAACCATCGCCATTCGACGGGGACTGAGATAGGCCAAGACCTGTTCAGGAATATCCTTTACCTGGACAGCGTGCTTAATCTCTAACTTGGAGTCCTGGGCCAAATTAACCAGCAACCCGTCATTGCGACAGAGCCAGGGGGCATAGAGCAAGACAATCGGTTTGGTCGGTTGATGCACATTGATCGACAACACCACGCCCATAAACCCATCGGTGAGTTCGACTAAACTCCCAGGCGGGTAGACACCAATGGCCTGCACCAACGCTTGAACCACATTCTTGCAGAACTTAGAGGATTCCCCCTTCATGACCACATGGCGGTAGAGGCGAGATAAGGCCGTATGGGGATTGAGGCTCGTGGTAGGATCAGGGGCATTACAGAGTTCATCGTAATGATCCGCCACCATGACGATTCGTGAGAGCTGCGAAAGAGCTTCCCCCCCAAGGCCTTGAGGAAAACCCGAACCATCAAGACGTTCATGGTGTTGGGTGATCATCTCCAGGAGCATCGGACTGGCATCCAAGAACGAGGCGAGAAGTCTCCCGCCCATCTCAGGATGCAACCGATGTAACTGCGGATCGGCTTCGACTCTCATGCCGGCAGGCTGAAACTTCACTTTCATGGGCAACGCTCGATACCCCACATCATGAAACAACGCGCCTCGACCCAATTCCAGTAACACATCATCTTCCAAGGAAAATTGTCGACCGATCAACAAGGCCAACGAACACACATTGATCGCATGCTCAGAAAGCCCCCAGGCCACACCATTGCTTCCCACCACATCTATGAGCGACATGGCGGATTTAGGATTTTTCAAGGCCTGCACAATAGTCATGATCATGGCATCGCCAGTTTTCAGGCCAGCAGGTCGACGACCACTGAGCTGGCCAAACAACTCACGCCCTTGAGACAAGGTCTTCTGGTACGCTCCCTCCACTTTGCGCAAATGCTCAGCAAATTCATGATAATCTTCCCGCCGATCCAGAAGCTCCGACAACTCAGACTCGGGTATCAACAAGTCTTCGTGTTTCCCGTCCCCGTCCTCCTCCTCATCATCCGAGAGCACCCTGAAATCATCGAAGTCCCTCAACTCTGCAGGATTGGGCAAAGAATCCTCCACCTGATTGTTCACCCCAGCAGAATCTGAAGACTCTGATCGTTCGGGATCATAAAGAATGATCACGTTGGTGAGACCTTGAATGGTGGCCAGATCTTCAGCAGATTTAATGGTAAACGTATTGGTAGGGAAGGGATGACTGAACCAGGAGCCTTCCAGCTTCACCATCACCCCGACGTGAAGGGCTTGCAAATCTTCAACTTCAATAAACGACATCGCCAAACCTAATGTTCAATAATTAAGTTTCTATAAGAGGACGGCATCATTTTCCTGATTTTCTTCGGGATTGGTCCGTTCTGACAGGACACCACATCATGTTTTCGGCCTTTTCCACGAAAGGATTGAATCAATCCCACCGCTTCTCTCGTTTCTCCTCACAATGTTTGAAAATTTCCCAATATTTCAAAACCTTGCAGCAAACTTTTTAAACTATCTTGTGATAAATTCCTGCAATAACTTCCGATCAACTCACACGAAACGACAATCTAGACAAGAGCCCCATTCCCGCCTCGCTCCATGGCTTATCGCCCATGGCCACAATTCACTGGACGTACTGGAATATTTCACGATGGCATATGGCATCCTGCACAAACAGCTCCAACAAGTGCGAATCATCCATGCGGAACCCCCTTCCACGCCCGCTATCAAAATAGATGGGACCTGCCATCTGCGTAAGAACATTCGTTTACACAAAACCGTTTTTGCAACAGATCATCCTGGAACATCGTGAGAAGCCTGTCCATCTGGTGCTCGCAATGATACATGCCCCATTACAAGCATGGAACCACCACAAGACGTTTGAACACGACTTGGCGGAGGCATTGAGATTGGTCCCAAACTGGTGAGTGCAACCAAATCTCTCACTCGATTGGTCCCTCATCTCTAGGATGCTGGACAGAACATAGTCTTTCTACTATGCTAAAGGCTGTGAATATGCCTCTGAAGCTTAAGCCCTTCTTGATCATGATTAGCCCCGGGGTTAACTGTTGTTGTTGGGGTTAGTTGCCAGAGTTTTTCAAGTTTTCCCCCTACATTCCGATACGTTCTCCAAAAACAGAGAACAGAAATTCTTTCTTGAAAAGGCAAACTTGTCAGATGTCGTGAGCGCAAAAACTGAGATCAGGTATGAGCAAGTCCTGACAGCCAAGTTGCCGAAAGAAAGATAACCGTCTTCATTGGAGAGGGCTTTTACCCATGAAAACCCTCCTTTCAAATCCTGAGGACTCTCTTTGTACAGCCATTTTGTTTGGTCCCTCCCCGTCTACAAGGCTTGAGTTCTTACCGTTGAGAACACACCTTGAGGCAAAAGAAGGCTAAATAAACGGTAGCAAAGATTTCCCGTTATTCATCTTCATCGCGGAAAAAGGGAGAAAAAGTATGAAAGAACAGGTTCCTCACGCCACCACCTCACTGGAATGTCCAGAGTCAAAAAAGAACTGTGAGGTGAACTTTGAAATTAATGTGTTTCGTGGCGCCAACCATGGTGGGCTAGAGGTGGCAAGTTGCTCGGAATTCTTGCACGACAAAGCCGTGACATGCGGACAGGATTGTATTCACACCCAGGAGGCAGAGCAGCTTCACGGGCAAGCCATAGGCAAGCATCAGGATGAACTGAGGGAAATCGGCCCGAATGTCATTGGGTAGGAAGATTCAATGAGAACCATCAATACAATTTGTGCTCATCTGTTCAAAACAGATGTAAAGAAAGGAAAACTACCATGATGACCTATCGTTTTTTAAAAGGGGTCGTAGCAGCTACAGCGCTGACATTCGCGACAAGTCTTGTGCAACTCCCTATGGCCTGGGCCTCATCTCCCATATCCCAGAATGTGGACGTGGAGATCACTGTCAGGGTGAATCAAAAAGGCTTTCTCGACCAAAAGGGAAAAGTGTTTGGCTCCAAAAATACCCTCAAGCTCCCACACGGCAAAACTGTGCGTATTACCTTTGTGTTCGATGAAGCGATGACCAGCTTAGCCTATGGCGATACGCACCAAGTGGAGATCACCGGAGATGGATTGCAAAAGGAGTCCGAAAAATTTTGGGTGTTTAGCCAAAAGGCCAGTATTACCTTTCAGATCGGCGAAAAGGGCGCCCACTACCGAGCCTTTTGCATTCTCGATTGTATTGGCATGGAACATTTAAACAATCTCGTGATCCAAGTGGTATAATATAATCACCCATTTGGCGGTAATCAGGGCCTCGGCGTTCCTCCTGCCGAGGCCATTTTTTATACCTCTTTCTGAAACAAGGGCACTGATGAATACCCCGCACATTCCGTCCTTCTCCGAATCATCTATCCACCAGGAATCTTCTGCTCAAGAGTCCCCCAAACTCGAAGAATTATTTAGAGGGGCGGAGGCAAAAACGCACCGAGAAAATAATCCGTTGTTCCACCAGGCAAATCATGGGCAGACCAGACCCCCTACGCTGTTTGTCATTTTTGGTGCGCAGGGAGATTTAACGAAACGCAAACTGATCCCGGCGCTCTATAACTTAGCCGCCAGCCGTCATCTCCCTGAAGAATTTGCCATTCTCGGAGTAGACGGCGTCTCGATGAACACCGAGGATTTTCGGCTGAAAATTAGTCAAGACATCCAGGAACTTTCAAATCTTCCCATCGATTCCAACATCAAAAAATGGCTGCTTGACCGTTTATATTATCTCTCTGGAGATTTCCGCGATCCACACACGTACGAGAGCCTTCACACGACCATCTCCCAATTAAACGCCCGACATGGGACCCAAGGGAACTATCTCTATTATCTGGCCACGGCCTCAACGTTTTTTGGGGAAATTGTGCAACAACTTGGTGAGAAAGGCCTGGTGAAACAAGAAGAGGGACATTCCCGTCGGGTCGTCATTGAAAAACCCTTTGGGCATGATCTGGAGTCGGCTCAATCCTTAAATCACACATTACGCGGCGTTTTAGCTGAGAGCCAGATTTATCGCATTGATCATTACTTGGGCAAAGAAACCGTTCAGAATATTTTGGTCTTCCGGTTTGCCAACGGTATTTTTGAGCCCGTGTGGAACCGGAATTACATTGACCATGTGCAAATCACGGTCGCCGAAACCCTGGGGGTCGAGCATCGTGGCACGTATTATGACAATGCGGGAGCCTTGCGCGACATGGTGCCCAATCATTTGTTGCAGATTTTAGGGTTTGTGGCGATGGAACCGCCGAACACATTTGATGCGGAAGCGGTGCGCAATGAGAAAGCCAAACTCCTTCGCGCAATTGAACCCATGAACCCGGTCGATGTCTTACAGTCGACGGTTGCCGGCCAATATAGAGCAGGCATGATTAACGGGCGCCATGCCCCCCCCTACCGTGCAGAAGCGAATGTCTCGCCTAAATCTCTCAGAGAAACCTACACGGCCATGACCTTGTTCATAGAAAGCTGGCGATGGGAGGGAGTGCCATTCTACCTAAGAACCGGAAAACGCTTAAACAAACGGGTCACCGAGGTCGTCATTCAGTTCAAGTCGGCCCCGCTCATGCTGTTTCGCAAAACACCGGTGGATCGGTTAACCCCTAACGTGCTGGTCATTCGCATACAACCTGATGAAGGAATTTCTTTGAGTTTTGGAGCCAAGATCCCTGGCCCTCAAGTCCAAGTTGGAAACGTGGATATGGACTTCCAATATGCCAATTACTTTGGTGACGCCCCGAGCACCGGCTATGAAACGCTGTTGCATGATGTGATGGCAGGGGACGCCACACTCTTTCAACGAAGCGACAATGTCGAGCTGGGATGGCAGGTGGTGGATCCCATCCTCAAAGTCTGGGACAGTTTAGGTACCCATGCCATTCATCACTATGATTCCGGAACCTGGGGACCGCCCGAAGCCGATGCCCTGTTGGCCAAAGATGGGCGAAAGTGGCGAAACCACAGCTAATCCATCAACCGCCTCATTACCCCCGATCACCCATTTCTACATTTCCTCGAACATCTGCCGTAATCATTCGACGTTAGACCCCCTGAAACTGGGGCTGTTGAAAAAAGCCGACAGCGGCGTTCCCGGCCCTCGTAGCCGAAGCTACTTCGGCGGAGTAGGCTCGACGCAGGCAGATCGCCAGTTTTCCGTGCTCACGGGGGTCCATCACCGAGGCGGGGCGAAAATTCCCATGGCACGATAAAACCATTTTTGCATCAAGCATTTATGGGGCGAATTCAACCCATAAGTGCACCACTGGTTGGTACTGGCCTCTGTGCTTGAATCCCTTGCATGAACACTTCCCATGGCGT
>JAOUNC010000191.1 GCA_029881175.1 Nitrospirota bacterium
ATTGCCCCTGTAACGCTTGGTAATGTCCCGGGCTATCAATGCGGGAAAAGATATGAATGGTTCCATCATCCGTCCAGCCCTTTTGCTGCCAATAGCCTTGATAGTCACCGTTATACACTTCGATTTCCGTGATCCATTTCACATTTTTAATGCCATACAGTCCAGGCACAATTAACCGGACGGGAAACCCATGATCTTTCGGTAACTTTTCCCCATTCATCAAATACGCCAACATCACGTCATCTTCCATGGCTCGGGAAAACGGAATACTATCGTGATACCCATCCGCCGCACGAAAAATCACATCTCGCGCCGTCTCCTCATCAGCCCCAACGTCTTGCAACAGTTTTTTCAGCGAAATACCCCGCCACATTGCCGTGCCTAAACTGGTGCCACCAGGGAGCGTATCAATACACATCAAGGTCACAGCTTGATCAAACGACTCTCGATTCAACAGATCCCGCCACTTCATCACCAAACGGTTCTGTACCGCCCCTTTCACCACCATGTGCCATTGCTCCACATCCAAATCACGCGTGAAGTTGTATGACGCATCCATAAAATTGACCGTATAAAACTTATCATTCGGGGTAAAATACACCGTGTCTCGTGGCGGCACCGCAAACATAGAGCCCAAATCACACCCCGGCAAGGCGAAAGCCGCCGTCGCCAGTCCACCAAGAGCAAAAAGCCCTCGACGGGTAACCGGGAGTGAAATTCCTGAAGATTGGCTTATAGACATCGTTGAAAGGGTTATTATCCACCACTCCTTCCCCCGTGACAAGATTTGATTAACAATCAATCAAGAAGAAAAATGTGGAAGAGACAAGGAAGAACTCCCCTCCTATGAGCTTATTCATCATTTTTCCTATGGTTTAGAATCAAAAAATCCAACAGGAAAGGGAATAAATCTTTTCATGTGATTAAGAAGATTGGGAAGGGCAAAATTAGTCAACAATAGATTTGCCCCCTCAATGATGGAAGAGTCCCCCGGTGCAAGAATTTCGTATCGGAATCCCCGTGGATAACATCCCGGGCCTTCACAAGGTTTCCTTTAAATGCCTTTGCATGCGCCACCTTGAACGGCAAGAGAACTACTACGTCCGACAACAGGGCCAACATAATAGGAAAGAGCCTCCGTGCAGATAACCCTGTCGAAAACATAACACCTCTCATTTTCTCAGTGGTGAGTTCTTTCTGCCTGAGATTGGCAAAGTGTATTTCAGCAGGGAATCCTTGTAAAGAACAAGATTCTCCAAAGTTAAAAGAATGGAAATAGAGGCGAAAGAAATGGGGCAGAAACACGATTGTCGATTCAGCAAATCACTGTCAATAACTTTTCCAAAAGATGAAAAACCATGAGTTCGTCAAGTTCCTGTGTTGCCAAAATTCCTAGCACAACAGATCTGGCAGGAGTGGACATGAATAGGGCGCCACCTTACAATCAAAAAATGCAAAACATACGTCACGACAACATACTTGAAGGTATTTTGATCACCCTCCGCGGCTCCCTTGCGGCTTGTCCGGAAGTGGCTGGTTCGGAGTTCATGACTTCAACGATCATCGAGCATTTCTTGCATTCCTACGTGCCCGACAAACTGTTGACCCAACTCGGCGGGTATGGGGTCGCCGCGGTCTATGAAGGGAAACATCCAGGGCCAACAGTGATGATACGCTGTGAACTCGATGGGCTACCTGTAGAAGACGCAGACAAAGACCAATGGCTCGTTCCTGGAGCGAACATCGCCCACCGGTGCGGTCATGACGGACATATGGCGATCGTGGCGGGCCTGGCACCGTTGCTTCATCACACGCCGCCCGGTTGTGGGCGAGTCGTATTATTGTTCCAGCCGGCAGAGGAAACAGGGGAAGGCGCACGTACGATCATCGATGATCCGAACTTCGAGAAGATCCGCCCGGACTATGCTATGACCCTGCACAATCTCCCTGGGTTTCCCAAGGGGCACATCGTCTATCGACGTGGAACATTCGCCAGTGCGTCAGTCGGGATGAAAGTTCGTCTCCTCGGCCAGGCCTCCCACGCGGCCGAGCCGGAACAAGCTCGATCTCCTGCAAACGCGGTGCGACACCTACTGGCTGAGCTTCCCAAACTCAGCAGAGTCACGGACAATCCCTATTGTATGGTCACACTGACTCATGCCCAGCTGGGGCTCATGTCGTTTGGACTCACACCGGGAGAAGCGACGGTGTGCGCCACGCTGCGTGCCGCTTCGACGGCGAGCCTTCAAGCCTTGAGACTCGAAGCTGAGGAATGTGTTCGCGATTGTGCGGCGGCAGAACTGCTCTTTGCAGAAATCGAATGGGTGCAGGATTTTCCAGCGACGGTGAACGATGACATTTTGGTTGATACCTTGGAGCGCGTGTGTCTCGATGCAGGAATTGTAGCCATTGAAATTCCCAAACCGTTCCGCTGGTCCGAGGATTTTGGCCATTTTGCCGATGTTTGCTCCATCCTCCATTTTGGTCTCGGCATCGGTGAACACGCGCCTGGCCTCCATCAGCCTGATTATGAATTCTGCGACGAGACGATTCTGATTGCCGTAAGTGGATTTTATGAAATGATCAACGCGTTGCTGATGAAATACGGAACCCGCAAAGAGAAAGCCCCAACCGGCACTTGATTGAGCGCAATGATGGCCGTCGTTCCTACTGCCAAAGAGGGCAAATTCAAAAAGCTGCCCTAACCGAAACGAAAACCCGCCGAAGTGATGAGTGAAGTGCTCAAGAGTACGGCCAAAGCATTTTCCCCATTCCTATTCTCAAATTTTAAAGAGTGCTGATTCCTAGCATGGGGATGTTGAAAGCAAATGGCTCACTTTTCAAGATGGAATAAGCAAGGCGGATTTTTTCAACATTCCCTTGTTGGACGATGGGCCGGTATGGTGGCGCATTGTCTTCGACGTGCCAGATGATGCCACGGCTGCTGCCGTCATGATGGGGGATGCTCGAAAGGAAAGGTTCGCCCCGAAACCCTACGAGCCTTTAAGGAAAATGAAATGAAGGGAATGGTAGACAAGATTACATGAATAGGGTCTGGCCCTGTATTAGGTGATCGCCAATAACAGAAGATATCACAAGAGCAAAACATCGCAAAGTTTCAGGCCGCAGGCTTAACGTACACATGGCTGCTCTTGGGAAAGGTTTGCCCAATTCCCCTCCCTGTATTAGATAGGATTTTGAATCTTCTTTTCGTTCATTCAATTAGGAAAGGATTATGTCTGATTCTTCGTGCTTGTTTTTTTTAGGCAACCAGTCTATCCTTCAACAGTTTATTTCTCCGAGCACACACCTTGAAACAAAAAATTCTTATTGTCGATGACGACTTCGACATCGTCAAAAGTCTCGAAAGCCGATTGCAATGGCTCGGATACCAGATTTTCACCGCGCAAGATGGCCTTCCCGCGCTAGGAATAATAAATAAGGAAAAACCCGCGCTTGTGCTCCTTGATTTGGAACTCCCTACCCTTTCCGGACTCGAGCTCCTCAAACGCCTGCCACAACTCAGTCACATGCCGATTGTCATCATTATGACGGCGTTTGGGAGTATTGAACGCGCCGTCGAAGCTATGAAATTGGGGGCGTTAGATTTTATCATCAAACCCTTTGACCAAGGGTATTTAAAGGTTCAAATCAAAAAGGCCCTGGACCAAGACGCACTCAGACATAAAGGGCAATGTGTGCAATCTCAAATCGACGAGCGTTATGCGGCCATTGTTGGAGAGAGTCAGGAAATGCAAACGGTTCTGAAAACCGCGCGACAAGCTGCCAACACGGATGTCTCCGTCCTCTTAATGGGGGAAACGGGAACGGGGAAGGAGCTCCTGGCCCGGTCCATTCACCGGTGGAGCCCCCGTGGCCATAAACCTTTTATGGTAATCAACTGCGCCGCCTTACCGGAAAGTTTGTTAGAGAACGAACTATTTGGACATGAAAGGGGAGCCTATACGGGAGCAACGGAAAGACAGGCAGGCAAACTTGAGGCTGCCGATGGAGGAACAGTATTCCTAGATGAAATCGGAGACATGCCTATAACGTTTCAATGCCGACTGCTCAGGCTTTTACAAGACAAAGAATTTCATCGAATTGGCGGAACACAATCACTGCAAGTTGACGTCCGTTTTATTGCTGCAACGAATAAAAATCTCTCGCAAGGTATTGGTGACGGTACGTTTCGACAAGATTTATTTTTCCGCCTGAATGTATTCCCAATCACCTTGCCACCATTGCGCGCCCGTATGACTGATCTTGCCGAATTGGCAGCCTCGGTGCTGAACCGCGAAAGAAACAGAACCACAAATGGAGTTAAAAGGCTGGGAGAAAATACATTAAACCTGATGAAACAATATCATTGGCCAGGAAATATTCGGGAATTGGAAAATGTCCTCATAAGAGCCTCAATTCTCTCCCAAGGACAGGAGATCGACCCGACTGCCCTTTGCCTGGAAAAGACGACCCCTTCCCTGGCCAAATTACCCACTCAAATTTCGACCAACGAATCCTATCATGAACACATGGAAACGTTTAGCAAAGAAGTGATTATCGACGCACTCAGAAAAACTGACTGGAATCAAACCAAGGCGGCAGCCTACCTCAAGCTTCAACGAACCTATTTCACCAAATTACTCAAGCAAAAACATATTCCGACCAAACCTCCCCAAGCGTAACCGAAACCCTGAAACGGCCAGGGCGTTGAGTTCGGCCTGCAGATCACAAAATGTTCTAACGGCAGGCCCCAACTCAATTTGGAGTGACTGGGAACCTGACATAAAACCGGGAACCTTGGCCGGGTGTGCTTTCCACAGTAAGAGAACCATAGTGAATCTCCACTAAATGTTTCACAATCGCCAATCCCAACCCAGAACCCTGTGTTGATTTTTTCACAGATGGCGAACGATAGAACGGGAGAAAAATATTTTCGAGCTCAGAGGCGCAAATCCCAGACCCCGAATCCGCAACACAGACCTCCACCCTATCCAACCCAGTCTGTTGCGCGGTTATCAGAATCCGACCACCCGGGGCATTGAACTTAATCGCATTATGAATCAGATTAGTGAAGATCTGCCTCAGTTTGTCAGGATCACCCAACATAGGTGGTAAGCCTTGAGGGACGCGGGTTGTGAGGGCGACCTGTTGAGTTGCCGCAAAATGATTCAAATCATTCAAGACTTCATTAATCAGGGGCTGAAAAACGACCGATTCTGCCTGAAGAACGGAATGTCCGGTTTTCAGCAGGGCCACGTTGAGCAAGTCATCGATCATCCGGCACAATCGTTGGATATTGGCCTGCACTCGTCCAAGAATGTCCATCTGTTCACCGCCTAGAAAACCATGGACGCCGTCCAAAAGATTCTCGACATACCCCTTCATCGACGTTAAAGGAGTTCGAAGTTCATGTGAGGCGGTCGAGAGAAGCGACGTTTTCAAACGGTTCAGCTCCGTCAATTGTTGATTGGCCTGTTCCAGTTCCTGAGTTCTGACTTGCACACGGTCTTCGAGCGTTCGATTCAATTCCTGCAAAGTTTGCTCATGGTCCTTGAGTGCCGCCGCCATGGAGTTAAAGCTTCTTGTTAAGTCACCGATTTCGTCAGAAGACGAGGGAGGCAACACCACATCCAGATGCCCGGAAGCCACTTGGGTGGTCATTGTTTGTAACGCCCTGAGAGGAGTCGTGATTCTTCCGGCAAGAACAATCACCACCACCAAACCCGCCACAATGATGATGCCGGTCATGGCCCAAATCTGCACAACCGACCGGTAAAGCATATCCTTCGTGTGACCCGTTGTCAGGCCTAACTCTACAAGACCAAACACAGAACCAGGCACGGAGGAAACCGATTCTGTCCGTTCCTGGCCCCCACTGAACATCAAATCAAGGATGACTTGTTCATCCACAGGAAAGGTGCCGCCTGTAA
>JAOUNC010000192.1 GCA_029881175.1 Nitrospirota bacterium
TTGAAGTTTCGCACGAGTCTTTTCTTGCAATTCCAGGCTTTGTTCTTTCAATTTTTGGATTTGAACATCCAAATCACCAATCTGCTTTTGAAGATTATCGGTCGAAAGATTATCTGTTTGTGGGGAGGACGGGGCAACATTCTTCTTCGCTCCACCATCCGCTCCCGCAGGAAGAACGCCAAGACTCATCCCAAACCAGGAGAGCGCGACTCCTAGAACGAATGCCCTACTCATGTTCAAATTGGCCAACAATTGCCTCATGAAAACCTCACTTTCTTTTTATGCTATCATAGCCTCTTCTTCTTGCCTAGGAACCTGTCGGACTTAGGGAATCGAGAGCGAAAAAGCGGCTGAGCGAGGTCAGATTTTGGCGATTTCGCCGGCCCATAGTGGGCCTATGGTCCAAGAAATTGGCGAAATATGGACCGCTTAGACACTTTTGCAGCCGATTCTTCCTAAGCTCGATAGGCTCCTAGAATGCTTTCTCTCGCCTATGTTCAGTAGAGATTCCGAGCCATGACGATTTCATCGGTTGGAGCTGTTGAAGAATTCACGCCGACTCCCTATAAATTCCCCCCCAAAGGCCTTCATTAGCCGGAGGGAATGGTCAAAAAGCATGCCCTGATCTTTGTCGAAGAAAAGGCCGTAACTATTTCTGTGCACGGAATGTACGTTGAGTCCGCGAGCACAGCAATATACCGAGAACGCCGTTCGGGACTTTTTCAATAGTATTCCCCGGTTGAAAACATTCCCTAAACTTGCCCCATGCCATTAGTTACCTTAAAATGCCAGCCTTTTAAGAGGATTTTACTATGACACCAGAAGACGCCCGTTCCTATCTCAATTATCTCCTCACGCTCAATCTCCGCCAAGAAGAAGCATTCGGACCATTAGCCTTAGCCTTTGTCAAAGAAAACGATCTTGGACAATTGGGGCTGGTTCCTGAAGAGCAATTCAATCTGTTCATGGCCACCGCGACGGTATTTTCTGCCGAGCCCAAACGCTATACAATGAAATTAGAATTATTGCAAAAAGCTCTCCAGATATTGCCGAGCACACGATATGACGACCCAGAATTAGGTCGGGACCTCGAACATTTAATCAAAAAGACACAAAGCGATTTACAGCGATACAGCGAAGCCATGAAGGTTTCGCGGCCTCAAACCCTAGACCGGCAAAGCCTGATTGTCGAAACGGATGTTCCTGAATATTTTTTGGAGATTGCTCAAAAACGCGCTTCTACCTATTATCAAGAGAAGTACCGGCTCACAAAAGAGGCAAAAACTGCCCAGCATTTTGGGGGCACGCCAAAAAAATTCGAGCCGGAAAAGGTGTCCATTCATAAAGAATTTCCTGGAGCCTGCGCACCCTTCATGAATGCGCGGACCAACGCCTTTCACCTTCTGCTCCCTTTTGATTTGAAAATCAGTCGAACCCCTGAAGAGCCGCTAGAAGGCGGCATCCGGATTTTCTATGGAAAGATGGGATATTCGTACCCCTTGCGTTATGAGATGGGGAAATTATGCAGCTATCATGATGGCCAAGTCTTAGATGTGGATCTTCAAGATCCCAATCTTATTTTCGTCTCAGTGTCCGCGATTAAAGATCCTGAATTCCCACAGGCCCTTTCGGAAAACAATCCTTCGATCCCTCCCGAATTAGTGTATCCCATGGCGATCTTGGAACATACCGGAAGCTTAGGACCATTCATCCAAGTCAGTTGCAACGTGAAAGTCTGGTTTGATGCGTCCATTGTGTCCATCCTCATCCAAGGGGCTCCCGATCTGGCTGAGTATGGGCTTCAAGGTGGAACCGGGCTTATGACCCGGTCCTATGCCTCGGATAAAGTTGAATCATATGTAGAAAACCTCTCCCAGCCGTGGCAAGAAGGATTAAGCTTTAACTTTATTAATTTACATCTGGCCCTCAATCCAGGCATTGATAAGGCCGTCATTCCTAGTGGAACACCAATTTTTTCCGTATACCCCGTCTTAAATCGTCAATGCTACAGGTATATCGATCGCAGAGCCATGGATCAACCCCAGTAAAATCCCCCTAAGGCATCATGTGGGTTTTCGTGTGGTATCCTAATCCTGAAAGATGACTTACCTATCTTCGCTCAAAGGTGTTCGCATGGGCCGCAGGTTTACGACTTCGACCACACATCTTATCTTGGTTCTTGGCCTTCTTGCCCTTTCTGGTTGTTTTGGCAACTACCCAAAATCATCATCTCACGATACCGGCCCCAATAGTGAGTATTCTCAACGTGGCATCGCTTCATGGTATGGCCCAAGTTTTCATGGCAAGCTATCGGCAAGTGGCGAACCCTATGATATGTGGGCGCTGACAGCCGCCCATCAGACCTTGCCCTTTGGCACATGGGTACAGGTCCACAAGATCGCGACGGGAAAAACCGTCACAGTCCGTATCAATGATCGTGGTCCATTCATTGGAGGCCGAATTATTGATTTATCCTACGCAGCTGCACGGGAATTGATGATGATTGGAGAAGGAACCGCAGAAGTGTCCTTAACCATTCTCAGTTCCCATAACGTCTCGATTCCCCCCAAAGATTCCAACCAAGAATTCTGGGTACAAGCTGGGTCTTTCGGCACGTTGACTGAGGCCATGAGTTTACGAGAGCAATTAGCCACCGATTATTCTCAGGTTCGAGTCAAAACCGTAAACTTACCATCTGGAGAATGGCATCGAGTTCAAGTTGGGGCCTTCCCTTCCAAGAAGACCGCAGAAGCCATAGCAGACACCCTCAACAATGCGTTAGGAATTCACTCATTGGTTTTGACATCTAACTAATTGAAAATAAAAATGAATATTCTCTCATGAATCACAATCGTTGCTATAAACCCCAACCCTGTGGTAGTTTCATTTCCATATAAACATCGATTGGGTCAGGAGATCAGTTTTCCGTTGAACTCCCTGACCAAACTATTAATCCCTCTCTACATCTTCTGAATCCTTTCTTCCTCATAAGCCGTCTTTCTGACCAAGTAGCTGACGCTTGGGCGACCTCCTCCTCTTGCCCTACCGGAGCATGCTAATCCATTTATGGATTTTATCGCCGTCTTTATCTGTCTAGGGTTATCCGCATTTTTTTCCGGGGCGGAGATCGCCTTCTTCTCCATCACAGAATCTCGACTGAAAACATTGGCCGATGAAGGCCATAAAGGGGCGCATATGGCCCTCAAGCTACGATCCAATCCCCAACGATTGCTCTCCACGATTCTGATTGGAAACAATCTGGTCAATATTATGGCCGCCTCTCTGGCGACCTTGATTGCCATTCGAATGTTCGGATCGGAGGCCGTCGCAGTTGCCACGGGCCTATTGACCTTTATGGTCTTGTTATTCGGTGAAATCGTTCCAAAAACCCTCTGTGCCAAATATTCCGAAACGGCTGTTCAAATTCTGTCCTATCCGATCTATTGGCTCGAACAAGTCTTTTTCCCGTTTCTCTATTTCCTGGAACCATTTATCCTCAAGCTCACTGGCGGACGGGGCTTAACCGTGCCGTTTATTACAGAAGAAGAACTGAAGATTATGTTGGATGCAGGGGGCAAGGCTGGAGTTCTGGAAACAGACGAAGTGCGGATGATCAAAAATGTCTTCGAGTTCAACGATGTCACAGCCGAAGACGTTATGACCCCACGCATCTACATGTTCATGTTGGACGGCACCCAAACGCTAGAAGGTGCCAGGCAGGAACTGTATAAAGCCAAACATTCGCGCATTCCGATTCACGATGGAAACCCGGACAATATTGCCGGAATACTCTATCGAAGCCATGCCTTAATGGAATTAGCCCAAGGGCATACTCAGCGACGCCTCAATGAATTGTCCAAGCCCACGCTCTTTGTCCCAGGGACCAAGCCGGCAGATGAATTGCTCAAGCAATTCCAAAAGGAAAAACGGCATATCGCCTTGGTTGTGAATGAATTTGGTGGAGTCATTGGGCTGGTCACCGTGGAAGATTTATTAGAAGAAGTGGTTGGAGAAATTTTGGATGAGGGGGATCTACATGAAGAATGGATTCGCCGATCCGGAAAAAATCAAATCTTGGTGGACGGTCGAACAGAAGTTCGCCGTATCAATGAATTCTTAGATGTCGAATTAGACGACGAACAAAATACCATCAGTGGGCTCATCCTTGAAGAACTTGGCCACATCCCCACCGTCGGCGAAAAAGTCAAAACGGATAATTGCCTGCTGATTATCCAGGAAGCCGACGAACGTTCGATTAAAAGCGTTCAAATTATCAAGGAAGACATTGTCACAGAAACAGAAACGAAAGAACCATCCCAGGTTGGCACCGAATCCCAATGACCTTACCGCCCAGGTAGAAATCTTCTCTAGGTCTTGCATCACATCCTCCCCTACTCTGCAAGAGCATCGGCTAACAGTCCAACGCTAGTCGCAAAATAGGTAGACCGATTCCACTTCATAATCACCCGGTAATTATCATAGACCAAGTAAGCTGGCCCTCCCTCTCCATCCGGCATCACCATTGAAGCTTTCAGAGGCGCAATGGGAAGGTTGCTCCCATCAGGCTTTCGTATTCCCAGATGTTGCCAAACTTGAAGAGGCTTCCTGCTTTTCAATGTGACCTCTTTGAGATCAAAACCATTGGGGAGAACAACTTGACGACCCCAGATTTGATTCCCACGCCAACCTGATTGGGAGAGATAATTGGCAGCCGACGCAAACACATCAGCCTGAGTATTCCAAATATCTTTCCGGCCATCCCCATCAAAATCTACCGCCAATTGCAAAAAGCTTGAGGGCATAAATTGGCATTGCCCCATGGCTCCCGCCCACGAACTCTTCATCGTATCGAGCGAAGTATGTCCATCTTGTAAAATTCGCAGCGCATTCAAAAGTTCCGTGCGAAAATACTGGCTTCGCCGTCCATCAAAAGCCAGAGTTGCCAGGGCATCGACAATACGATACCCACCACTATTCTTGCCATAAAAGGTTTCAATACCCCATAGTGCCACAATAAATCTGGGTTGCACTCCATAGCGTTGGCCGACTTGATGCAAGAGGTCGCGATGCTCAGCCATCATTTCGCGCCCTTTCGCAATCCGCTGTGCAGACACAATCATTTGACGATATTCTACAAACGTCATCCTGGATTCCGGCTGCTTCCGATCCAGTTCCAGCACCCGAGGGATTGGGGCAACGCCTTCAAAAGCCTGATCTACCAGAGAAGACGAAATTCCCTGCTCCATCGCTTCCGCTTTCAGTCCCCTCACCCACTCATCAAAATTTCCCTCACCAAGCACGGGTGAAGCAACAATCAACGTGAGCATTGCAACCACAAACAGTACTCGCATACATCAATCCTTACTCAATTCAAAGTTGGGCTTTTCTATCATTTCCTAACGTGAACAACACTACCCATCATACTACAAAAAAGTCTTCCGGCTAGAACGGAATCTCTATCTGTTAGGAGATAAGGCCTTGCCTTGTTTTGTACTCAGGACGTCAACACCATTATTTGATTCAAGCCTGCTTCCTGGCTCAACAGGCCATTACCCTCATCCAGCTCGAGTATTCGGATTACGCGGAAATTCCTTCCGATGGTAAGCGCTACGAACTTTTGGAAGGAGACCTTCAGGTGACACCAGCAACAAGCTCCTTACATCAACGCGTTTCCAATCGACTCCAACGCATGCTCGAAGATTATTCTCAAGAAACCGGACGAGGCGAAGTGTTTAATGCCCCCATCGATGTCATCTTAACCAATCAGGATGTCGTCCAACCTGATCTCGAACTCGTCCTCAATCCCGAACAGGTCTCCAAACGAGGCATTGAGGGTGTCCCTTTCTTATTAGTAGAGGTGCTTTCTCCGTCCACCACAAATTATGACCAAAAAAGCAAAGCACAACGATAGGCCGC
>JAOUNC010000193.1 GCA_029881175.1 Nitrospirota bacterium
CCTTTTGAATGTGATATTGAATGCCTGTCAAGCCATGCCTGAAGGCGGAACGCTCACTCTAAAGATGCGTGCCGAAGCCAACCTGGTGGAACTCAGCGTTCAGGATACCGGAGTGGGAATCCCCCAAGAGGAGGTGTCGAAAATTTTTGACCCATTTTTCACCACCAAGCCTGTTGGTGAAGGAACCGGTCTAGGCTTAACGGTCGTTCATGGCATTATTCAAGAACATAGCGGAAAGATTCGTGTGGACAGTGTTCCCGGTCAAGGCTCGACGTTTGTGGTTGCCCTGCCCATTTACTTGCCGAGGGGTAAGGGGTGAGGTGTAAGGAGTAAAGACCAAAGGCTCTTCTTTCACCTACTCTCCTTACTCCTTACTTTTCACTCCTCACGTTTCTTATCTTCCTGGCTCGTGTCCTTCCGGTTCGATGTGGACGACTACGTCTTCCACCGAATCAAACTGTCCAATTAAAAGCTCTTCGACGGTGGTGGCTATATTGTGGGCTTGTTTCACGGACCATCCCGGATCCACGTGAATGGAGAGGTCGACGAAGACGTGATGGGTGAGCCCGCGAGTTCGGATTTCGTGGCAATCCAGTATGCCTGGAATTGTCAGAACGGCCGCTCGAACTTCCTCTGGGTCCAATCGAATGGCATCTGTTAAGGAAGACAGGACGTCTTTCAGCACGACAAAAGCCGTCCAGGCGATGACGCCGGCAATCAGGACCGCCACCAAAGGGTCAACGAAGGCATACCCGGCTTGTATCGCCACTAATCCTACCAGGACGGAGCATGACGTCAGGACATCACTGGCGGTGTGATAGGAGTCGGCGGTCAGAATGTCACTTTTCAGTTCGGCGCCTTTTTGACGTTCCCATCGTGTTATGAAGATATTGATTCCCATGGTCACGATCATAATAAAAAAGCTGATGACGGTCACCTGAGGATGTAACTCCAAGGTCCATGACCAATACGCCTTCCACAAAAGATAGAGGCAGGTCATGACGAGAAAGGCGCCGATGATGCCGGCTGTCAAGGCTTCAAATTTCTTATGACCATAGGGATGATTGGCATCGGGGGGAGGGGTGGTCAACCAGAGCCCAATCAGCCCGATCACATTCGAGAGGCCATCGAAGGACGAATGAAGGCCGTCGGCCTGCATGCCTAGGGAGTGAGTCATTACGCCATAGGCCCATTTTGCGGCTGCGACACCCAGGTTGAGCAGGAGGATCCACCACAGGATCCGGCGAATTTCTTGAAGACGGCTCATGCGTGGTGTGCGGGGATCACGAACGGGAAAAGCGGATTCTTTGTCCGTGCGAAAAGGTGGATGCCATCGCCTGAATATTGCCCAGGTATTATCGAAACAGTTTCCAGGAAAGCGGTTGGTAGAGGGGATCTATTCGAAACGAAACCAAGATGGATTCCCGATAAATAATGTCGTGAATGACAATGTTTTTTGGCATGTCGACAGTTTTGAATCCCTCCAGCACTGCGCCCTCCTCTGCCATTCACGATTGGTTTTATTCCCACTGCCGTTCCCAAGATCGCTCCCACGCCTGCGGTCAATCCCATGGCCAGTGAACCCCATAGCGTGACGCGCAAGGCGCCAGTCATCATTGAGGCTCCACCTGCATGCGCCGCTGAGACACCGAGCAGCAGGCTCGCGGTCGACACGATTCCGACGTTGGCACCTAAGACAGTCGCCCGTAGCCAGCCGATGCGTTCTGTGCGGTGTCGTTCCCTATGCCTGGCAGCCATGAAAGGATTTTCCTTTTTGCACATTCACTCCACAGTGAACAATGAGCATTCGATAGCTATTGACGACGTGGTATGAAAAGCCTACGGCTTCTGGTTTGTCTCAGCCTGTTTGAACTTCAGATCTTACTTCGCCAGGCGTTTACGAATAGCCTGCAATTCTTTCTGGCGCGCCTTGCTCGGCTGAGGGTAACGCATGTTGAGACTTTTCAGCGTTTCAAGAATAATATTCGAAATGATCAGCCTGGCGTTCTTTTTGTCATCAGCTGGGACGACATACCAGGGTGCGATTTCTGTGCTTGTGGCGCTCAAACAAGCCTCATAGGCCTGCATGTATTCTTTCCAATATTTTCTTTCCTTAATGTCGGCGAGACTGAATTTCCAGTTCTTTTCCGGTTCATCAATGCGTTGAATGAAGCGCTTTCGCTGCTCTTCCTCTGAAAGATGAAGGAAAAACTTCATGATCCGGGTTCCATTGCGGTAGAGATGGTTTTCCAGGTTTATGATGGAGCGGTACCGCTCTTCCCAAAGGGTCTTTTCATCAAGCAACTCGTCAGGCAGTCCCTGGCTCAGCAGAATCTCCGGATGTACTCGAACGATGAGGACTTCCTCGTAATAGGAGCGATTGAAAATGCCAATCCGGCCACGCTCAGGTAGTGACTGCGTTGTGCGCCACAAAAAATCATGGTCCAATTCAGTCGCGCTTGGATGCTTGAAACTGAACACCTGGCAGCCTTGTGGATTCACACCGGACATGACGTGCCGGATGGCGCTGTCCTTGCCGGCGGCGTCCATGGCTTGAAAAATGAGCAGTACCGCATACCGGTTATAGGCGTAGAGCAGCCGTTGCAGCTCGCTAAGCTCCTCAATCTGTTCGTTGAGACGTTTTTTGTACTGTCCCTTCGAGCTGTAGAGGGGCTTTACCCTGTTTGGCCATTTATTGAGATTGACAGTTGCGCCTTCCCGAACCTGGAAATCTCTAGAAGAAATATTCATTGGTGTCCTTCTTTCATGGTCCGATGCTCCGTCCACGAGTTCTTAATTCATGGACTGGTGATGCTTTGGTTAGCGCTTCAAAGCCGGAGACGACGTCGAACAGCTCCTCATCAATGCTGCGTTGACGCAACTGGTGGAAGCGTCGATTGAGATCCTCGAGGAGTTCATCAATGTTTTTTTCGGCACGTTGCATCGCGGTCAGGCGGCTGGCGTTTTCACTGGCCAGAGACTCGGCGCATGCCCGGAAAAGTGAGACGAAGAGATACTCGTGGATGAGCGCACGCAACGTTGTCGTCGTACTGCCAATGACCTCCGGCAAATTCCCTGTCGGCCAGGAGAGGGTGGCCAACCGGTTTCGCCAGCGTTCGTCCAGTGGCAGTAGGCGCTGATTAACCGGGGCATACACCGCTTTCGATGTAGGGCGGTTATAGAAGAGGTGCAGTTCGGTGATCTCTCCACGGCTGCGGCTCGTTTCGCTTTCCAGGAGAATTTGTCCGACAAGCGGAGTAATGGCCTTGACGGAATTCGGGACGGGAAAGAATCCTCCCAACGGTAGTCCTGCATCTACCAGGCGGGCCTGCACCCGTTCACCGACAGCCCATAGCTTCGGGTGACCAGGCAGGGCGGCCAGGGTCTTGACTGCGTAATCGGCGACCACTTCGTTAAACTGGCCCACTAATCCCTGGTCCGATCCAAACACAAGCGCCCCAATCGCTCCCCTAGGTGTGTGTCTCTGCTGTTCTCCAGGCATGACCATCGGCGGGTCTTTTCGGAAACAGACACGTAACCCCAACTCCACGGTGTGAGCGTAGTCGGCCAATGCCCTCACCGATTGCTCGTATTGTCCAATGCTCGCCGCGGCCAAGGCCTTCATCGTGTGAACCACGGATTGGAGATCTCCAGCTCCGCCGATCTGTCGGCGCAGACTCACCAGGGTGTCGCTCATGGCTTCTCCTTGAAATCCGAAGTGAGGTGAAAACGTGCAAGGGCATTGCGGGCAAGGTGAATAATCGTTTCACGATCGGCAGCTTGTAATTTGGCTGCGGCTTCTAATCGTGTACACAGCTCCAACGGGATGTCCAGGGCCGCCTTGTATAATGCATGTTCAGCGTTCGTCATCTGGTCGAGCGGCACCGGATCAAATAGTTTTTCGGTCAACGCCAGGAGCAAGGTGATTTGGGCGGGCACGGAGACCGGTGAGAATTCCGGCTGCTTAAGGCAGGCGCGGATTCGCCGCCCGTGTTCGATGATCTTGCGGGTGTCGTCATCCAGCCTGGCGCCGAACCTGGCGAAGGTTTCCAGTTCCTCGAATTGGGCATAGGCCAACTTGAGGTTTCCCGCCACGGCGCGGTAGGCCGCACGTTGGGCTTTACCCCCCACGCGGGAAACGGATCGACCGACATCGATTGCAGGCAGCACTCCTAGTTCAAACAGGGAAGGCGAAAGGTAGATCTGTCCATCCGTGATGGAAATTAGATTGGTGGGAATGTAGGCTGAAATGTTTTGCGCTTCGGTTTCAATAATGGGTAGGGCGGTCAGGGAGCCTCCCCCAAATTCTTTGCGCAGATGTGTGGCGCGTTCCAGGAGCCGAGAGTGAATGTAAAAGATGTCGCCGGGAAACGCTTCGCGACCAGGAGGGCGTCGCAAGAGAAGCGATAATTCACGATAGGCGCGGGCATGATGCGTCAGGTCGTCATAGACAATGAGCACATCGCGACCCTGGCACATGAAATATTCGGCAATGCTGGTGGCGGAGTACGGGGCGACATACGCCAACCCCGGTGGATCGTTACCTTCGGTGACCACGACGATGGTGTATTCCATCGCGTGGTGTTTGCGGAGAGTGGCCACGACTTTGGCGACGCCGGATGCGCGTTGGCCGATAGCGCAGTACACGCAAAGCACATTCTGGTCGCGCTGATTGAGAATCGTGTCGATGGCAATGGCCGTTTTGCCCGTTTGCCGATCGCCAAGAATCAACTCGCGCTGTCCGCGTCCGATGGGAATAAGCGCATCGATGACTTTGATGCCGGTTTGCAACGGTACCGTGACGGGTGCGCGATTCATGATGGGCGGCGCTGGACGTTCAATAGGCATGCGCTCACTGGAGACCACCGGCCCGTGATCATCCAGGGGTCGTCCCAATGGATTGACGACTCGCCCGATTAATCCATCGCACACCAGCACGTCCATGACGTGTCCTCTCCGCTCAACTTCATCACCGGCATGTAACTGTGAGTAGTCGCCGAGGAGTACGACACCGATTTCTTCTTCGTCCACGTTGAAGGCGATACCATAGACATCACCTGGAAACTTCAGCACTTCTTCAAATCCCACGCGGGGGAGACCGGAAACTCTGGCAATGCCGGTGGAGACGTTGGTGATCCTCCCCACCTCGTGTGGCGTGAGCATGGGCGAGAAGCGTTCGCGTACGTGGCTCATTCCCTCGAACGCGTTGTCGAAGAGACTGTGGAGGTTTTTAGATGGGCTGTTCATTGGCCTGCTGTTCGAGAGAGGTTTCGGCAGGAGCTGGGCGCTCTTTCAAAACTTCGTCGACGCTTTTTTTGAGCGAAGCGAGATAGTCACCGATACTCCAGGCAATCTTGTGTCCATTTGCCGTGAGCTCGATACCGCTGACCAACTCCGGTGCGGTTTCGAACTGGAGTTGGGTCTGAATAGTGAGCACGTCCTTGGCGACACCTTCAATCGCGTGACGTTGAGCCGCAGGTAGGCTGAAAGTGCTGCGTACAATGGCTGGAGAAGATGCGGCCTCGAACGTTACCTTCAATCCGTCCTTCTCTGCAGGGCTGAGTTCATTCAACCGGAGGATGAAGGCCTCGGTCATCTGTTCCTCCAAGCTCATCGTGGCCAGGTCCTTCAATGTCTTTCGCGCGATGGCAAAGACTTCCTCACGTGTTCGACGGGCGAGTTCTTCACTCAAGCTCCGGTGTTCGCTTCTCAACGCCTCCTGCCATTTGGTGCGCAAGGCATCCGACTCTTTCCGCGCCTGGCCGAGGAGTCGCTGACGTTCGGTTGAGGCTTCGTTCTCCGCGTGACTCAGCATTACCGCGCGTTGCTGCTCGAACTCCTCGTTCTTTCGTGTGAACTGGTCGCGTTCCTGGAGCGCTTCGGATTTTTTGACGGCAGCTTCTGCAAGTTCGG
>JAOUNC010000194.1 GCA_029881175.1 Nitrospirota bacterium
AAAGGTGATGTCAAAGTCATCGTGGATTCACAAAGTGCCCCAATGCTGAGCGGCGCGGAAGTGGACTATGTGGATAGCTTGCAAGGATCTGGATTCGCCATCAAAAATCCGCAAGCCAAATCCACCTGTGGCTGCGGTAGTTCCTTTTCGACCTAACTCACCTTTTCACAGATCACTGACCACATGAAGGGCTGGACTTGCTGTACGTTTCGTACTAAAGTTCAGCCCTTCTTCTTTATCAGCATCTATGGTCATTAGGGATAACTCATGTCTAAAGCCACATTAACTAAACGACTGGAATTCTGTTCATCCCATCGTTATCACAATCCTGCTTGGGATGATGCCAAAAATCGAAAAGTGTTTGGTGCTTGCAACAATGTGAATACCCATGGGCATAATTATTTATTAGAAGTGACGCTCTGCGGAGAAATTGATCCTGTCACAGGCATGATCATTAATTTGTATGATCTCAAACAATATCTGTGGGACGTGCTCATAGAATTCGATCACAAAAACTTGAACCTCGACACCCCCTATTTCACGAATCGCATTCCTACCTCTGAAAATCTAGCCTGGACGCTATGGGACCTATTGGCCAAACATCCTCAATTGCCAGCACTGGAGAAAATCCGTCTGTATGAAGATACCACCCTACATGCAGAAGTAACGGCTGAATATCTCACCATGGCTCAATCGGCTTCGGGATTGCCCCAGGCAGATGTCATTCGCCAATATCAATTTTCTTCAGCCGTCTACGTCCCCATAGGGCAAACCACAGGTCACAATTATACTCTCGGAATTACTATTTCTGGCTCAATTGATTCAGAAACCGGCCAAGTCGTGAATCTCCAATATTTGGACAATCTCGTTCAAACAAAAATCATCAAGCGATTTCACGGGAATAATATTAGCCTTGATAACGAATTCAAAAATTCCCCGGCAACTGAAGGAAACTTAGCCAAGTGTATCTGGGAAACACTTGCGGGGAATATTCAGCAAGGCACATTAACCCATGTGACCGTGAGTCAAACTCCTGGCACCGCAGCAACCTATAGCGCCTAACATCAGAACGCCCCAAGGGCTCCCCTGCTTCTCAAGTCTATTGCTTGACTTTTTCTTCCTTAGCCCTATTTCTCTTCTTCCACCAAACTCAAGCTAAAGGCAGGAAACGTCCTGTAGCAGCACGATTGCCTTCGTGCCCTATAAAAAGAATCCACGCTGATAAAAGTGCGGGGTATTGAGAAGCTAACGAGGAAAGGAGAAATGTTGGGCAATTAATGCGGCTAGCTCAGCAGATTCGAGTTTACCTTCTTTGGTTTCCAGGAGCGTCCCGTTGGAATAGAAGTGGGTGGTGGGATAGGTTTCGAAGTTGTGTTGCTTTTTGATGCCTCGGCATTTTCCGGGGACATGCATTTTGGCTTTACCGAATCGAATGTTGGCATGGTCTTGGGCCGACGTTTCTAGAATAGGATCGTAAGCTTTGCAAGGCTCACAGGTAGCTATCCCATAGGCCACCACTGCCGCTAGAGCTTGCGTAAAGTCCGCATAATTTTCATCGTTGACGTTTTCCACAATCCCAGACATAGAACCTCCTTCTTCTCGCTCAAGAACAGACAAAAGAAAACCCTAAGAGAGCCTTGTATGTGCTCCGCTTAGGGTTCCCTCATTGATCAAACCATTAGCCTAATTTTTTTAAGGCTTCCAGGATTTCTTTATCATCCCGTGCCACTTTGATTTCTTGCACTTTGGCATAGGCGACTTTCCCGTCTTTGCCCACAATGACGGTGGCTCGTTTCGAGCAATTCAGCGGTTCAAAATACAAGCCATAGGCCTTGGACACGGTTCGGTGCATGTCGGCTAACAACTTATGCTTGAGGTCCAACGAATCAGCCCAGGCTTTATGGGAAAAGAAACTATCGCAGCTAATCCCCATGATTTCCGCATTGGCGGATTCAAAGCTGGGGAAATCATCCGTTAAACATTTATTTTCCCCTTGGCACACCGGGCTCCAATCTAATGGATAAAACGCCAGCACGACATTTTTCTTGCCTTTATAAGCACTGAGTGTAATATCGTTTTGGTCCTGATCTTTCAGAGTAAAATCCGGTGCTACATCTCCGACTTTAATTTCTGCCGCAACATCTGACATATTCGCTCTCCTCCTTGTTGATGAAAAATACGGAATCGACTTGAGTAGTCTTGGTGGTACCACGGGGTGAAAAAGTTTGTCAATCAGCACAAAGGACCCATGAAACCGCAGATTGAGCCTTTCACCCATCTTGCCTTTCGGATTTTCTGAACTACAATCTTCTTAAGCCTTATTCGCGGCTATTGAGTCATGATTGCCTTGTGTTTTCCCCCATCTCAGGGTATCGTAAAATCAAGGTCATGAAATTTTTTCCGCTTCCTCTCCTCTCAACAAAGGATCGCGTTTTTTTCCTGAATGAATACCTTTCAGAAGTTTTTTGCAGGGTTTAGAACCTGGTCCTGGCTTCGAATGATCCTTGTCTCTTCTCTGGTTCTGGGATGCATTGGTACCGGAACGGTGCTAGGCGTTCTTTGGGTGGCCACCCGGGATCTGCCAACCTTTGATTCGTTTCAAGATTATCAACCGAGCCTCGTGTCGAGAGTCTATGCCGATAATGGTGAAATTATTGGACAATTCTTTATTGAACGCCGTCTCTATACCCCTATTGCTCAAATTCCAAAGTCCATGACCCAAGCTATCGTGGCAGTAGAGGACACCAGATTTCTGGAACATCCCGGACTCGATATTGTGGGGATTGGACGGGCGGCATGGACAAACCTGAAAAAAGGTGGGCGCTTTCAGGGTGCCAGCACTATTACACAGCAATTGGCGCGAGCCCTGTTTCTCTCTCCCGAACGCACCTATACACGAAAGATCAAAGAACTTATTTTAGCGATCAAAATGGAATGGGTTCTCACAAAAGATCAAATTCTCGAAATGTACCTCAACCAAATCTATTTTGGGCATGGGGCCTATGGGATTGCCGCCGCGACCCTTACCTACTTCGATAAAAGCGTGACCGAGCTCAGTCTACCTGAAGCGGCGTTTTTAGCCGGACTGCCCAAAGCCCCCAACACCTATTCCCCCTATCGCAATCCAGAGCTGGCCAAGTCGCGAAAGGAATTAGTTCTCCATCGCATGGTCGAAGCGGGGTTCATCTCGGAAGAAGAAGCTCAAACGGCCATCGAGAAGACCCTGAATTATCACCGCCAATCCCTAGAGCAAATTGCGTCATATTTCATCGAAGATATCCGACAACATTTGGTTGAACGGTATGGCGAATCCCTGGTCTATAAGGGTGGCTTGCAGATTTACACGACATTGAACATTCGCATGCAAAAACTCGCAGAAGAAACCCTCCAACGTGGGCTGCGTCAAGTTGATAAACGTCAAGGGTGGCGGGGGCCCCTTGGACATGTGGAGTTCACTAAAGACTTTGTACCTCCCGATGAGTACCCCGAATTACAGAATCCACGGGCTGCCATGGTCCATGGCTTATATCGAGGCCTCGTCACGAACGTCTCCAAACAGTCAGCCGACATTCTGATTGGCAATACGTATAAAGGGGCCATCACCCTGAAGGATATGCAATGGGCCGAGCGTCGCTTAAAGGACGTAAACGATGTCGGGACGGCAATAGTTCAAAAAGATGTCACGCCGCGCCACATCCTCAAAATTGGCGATATTGTGGAGGTCTTACCCAAAAATGGCAATCTCGAATCCGGTAGTTTTGTTTTAGAACAAACGCCATTGGTGGAAGGGTCACTATTAGCTCTGGATCCGCGAACAGGAGCCGTTCAAGCCATGGCCGGAGGCTATGATTTTGCTCGGAGTCAATTCAACCGGGCCGTGGCCGCCCGCCGGCAGCCTGGCTCTGCGTTCAAACCACTCATTTATGCCACGGCCCTACAACAAGGGCTCACTCCGGCAACATTAATTTTAGATGCGCCGGTGGTCTACGAAGATGAAGAGTTAGATCGCGTGTGGAAACCTGAAAATTACGAGAAGCGTTTCTATGGAACCATTACCCTCCGCGAAGCCTTGCGGCATTCACGCAACGCGGCCACCGTCAGACTTCTCGAGCAAATTGGCGTCACTGCAGTCGTGAACGTAGCCAACAATTTGGGCATTCAAAGCCCGCTCAGTCAAGATCTTTCTCTCGCCCTGGGGTCTTCAAGCGTCACACTCCAAGAGCTCACGTCAGCCTATGGCGTCTTTTCCAATCAGGGCATGTGGCTTCAACCCTATCAAATTACGCTAGTCAAAGATGTGAATGGGGAAATTCTGGAGCAACATCTCTTTGAGCCCAGGCAAGCGATGTCACAGGAAAATGCATATCTGACGACCAACATGCTCATGGATGTCATCCAAAGTGGGACGGGTCGTCGAGCCAAAAGGATCGGACGCCCCTTGGCGGGGAAAACAGGGACGACGAATGGATACAATGACGCTTGGTTTGTGGGCTATGCCCCCAATGTAGCCACAGGCGTGTGGGTGGGGTTTGATTCGGTCCGGACCTTAGGACGATTGGAATCCGGAGCCCATGCTGCCCTTCCCATCTGGACAGAATTTATGGAACAGTCTCTTCAAAATTTGCCCGTCATGACGTTTACCATTCCCGAAGGAATTCAGTTCGCCCAGGTGGATACGACCACTGGAGATTTACCAACTAAAACCAGCCGCCATATTAGTACCGAAGTGTTTCGGAAGGGAACGGAACCAGGAAAATCGGCGGATCAAAAAGCCAACCCGATGGACTTTTTCGAGTTTGATCGGATGAATTCAGGCACCTCCAGCCAACTCTCTTCGTTCTAGACTCTCTTGGGCAATAGCAGGCTGCCTCTCTTCGGCAAGGACTTTCTGCTCTCACCGTCTTACTTCTTCCTACTCACTATCTACTTGTTGGCATCTTGGTATTCTTCATGCCACGCCATTTGAATGGCCTCGAGCTTTTTTTCATTTGAAGCTTTCGGATCATCTTTGAATTCTGGAAGCGCAACCACCCAGGCATGCAAATCGGTAAACCTCACTGTTAACGGATCAAGGTCTGGATGTTCTTCCTGTAACCGAATCCCAATATCTTCTGTATCCGTCCACATTAAATCTTGAGCCATGATTTCCTCTTTGTTGTAAGAAGGCTTGATCTCATCAGCGAAAACTTATTTGACGAATTCAGAGACTTTTTTACTTTCGAGTGCTTCTTTCAAGGTTGCATCCATCAATACTTCTGCCAAATGATGCGTCTCTTTTTCGGTTTCCGCGATACCGGCACGAATGGCTCGATGATCATCGCCCTTCTGCGTTTCACCCAGTCGTTGAAGCACATGCTGAATCTCAGTTTTTTCTTTGTCGCTAATAAGATCCGAAGCACGACCCAAGGCTTTTTCAGTCGCCACAATAATCGCATTCGCCTCAGTGCGAGCTTCGATCACTTGTCGTGCCTTGATATCCTCTTCCGCAAATTGGAACGAATCTCGAATCATCCCCTCCACTTCGTCATCAGTGAGTCCATGAGAAGGCTTCACTTGCACGGACTGCGCTTCACTCGTGCGAATATCTCTTGCGGTCACATGTAAGATGCCATTTGCATCGATGAGGAAGGTCACTTCCACACGGGGAACCCCGGCAGGGAGGGGTGGCATTTTCAATTGGAATCGCGCCAAACTGCGATTGTCTTTCACTAATTCCCGTTCTCCCTGTAGAATATGGATATCCACTGACGTTTGTCCGTCCACATAAGTCGTAAACATTTCCTTGGCGCTGGTTGGAATCGTCGTATTGCGCCGGATAAGCGCACTCATCACTCCCCCCATGGTTTCAATTCCCAAGGACAAGGGCGTGACATCCAAGAGAAGGATTTCTTTATTATGACCACCAA
>JAOUNC010000195.1 GCA_029881175.1 Nitrospirota bacterium
GAACAATTTGCTTGCCGGCTTCATAAAGGGAATTGAAAGTATGAAAGAATTCTTCTTGAGTTCGCTCTTTGCCGGCCAGAAATTGGATGTCATCAATTAAAAGCATATCCACATTTCGATACCGTCTTCGTAATTCCATCATTTTGTCATAGCGAATAGAATTAATGACTTCATTGGTAAATTGCTCCGTCGTGACGTAGGCAATACGTAGGTCCGTCCTATCCGCAATATAATTACCAATAGAATTCAATAAGTGTGTCTTGCCAAGTCCGACACCCCCATAAATAAACAATGGGTTATAGGACTTTGCCGGAGATTCTGCAACAGCGAGACAAGCTGCATGGGCAAATTGGTTACTCGCTCCAACCACAAACGTCTCAAAAGTATATTTAGGATTTGGGAGAGGTTGTCGTCTGACTTTTTGAGATGGTGGAAGACGGGGAATTTCTTTTCTTTCGGAAACAACGAGCTTTACATCACTACTTTCATTATCCTCTTTCAAGACAAATACAACGTCTGTGAGGTTAACGCCTTCTACATAGTGAAAAGCCTCAATCAATAAGTCCTTATAGTTTCTCCCTAACCATTCTCCAAAAAACTTATTAGGAACGCGTATCGAAGCATGATCCTCTGTTATGCCCTCCAGCTCTAGAGGTTGAAACCAGGTATCAATAGCCTCATCCCCAACTTTAGGGCTAATAAATTCTAAAACACTAATCCACGTTTTATGAATGTTTATATTAGTGAAATTCACAATATTCACAGATTTATTCACAGGTGTGAATAAAATACGTATTTAAATGGAGGATTAAATTTTTATTAGTCAATCTCTTAATAAGTTATTCACAACTTTTCCTATTGCCATACAAAATTTTATACCCACCTTTTCCTATTTTTTCACTAGTCAAAAAAAATTCGTCCACCCTACCACCTAAAAGAATATTCCTCTTCCTAACAACTTCATACACAGAATTCCCAATACCTACTACGACTACGACTACTATTTCTTAATCTTCTAAACAAATAAGAAGTAGGGGTTAAATAACTAAAGACAAGTCATGTAAAAATATTTGCTCTAAAAACCCCTGATAGGAAATATTTTGAGTGGATATGTCTCCTTCAGTTAAAGCTAATTTCCATATTTGAGAAGCATGGATATTGGGTAAATCTTGCTCTTGATCAAGTAATAAGACGGAAATATCACTCGATGATTCATTGAAAGTTTCAGGAGGAGTGAAAATTTCCCAATGTTTAATAGGTTTTGTACAAATGTAGAAGATTGTCTTCATAAGCCAATCGCCAATAATCATGCCTAAAAAGTTAGGACACGATCAGCCTGTCTAAGAAGAGAAGTTAATTGTGAAGGAGAAGATTCTTCGATAGTAAATTCTGTATCAATAGAAAATATCTCTCCACTTCCTAAGGGAATAAAAATAGGTAATTCAAGATTTTTTATCACAGGTAAATGCTTTTCTAGTATTTCTCCATCAGGTAGATCGTAGGCATCCTCTGAAACTAATTGTCTTGCATGATCCAACAGAATTATTGAAACAGGATTAGGACCAGTGGAAAGACCTAATGCTATACGTATTGCTTCGGCAGCTCTAGATGTTTTTGATGGATCCTCACGAATAAGGACAATGAGCTGTTTAGGCATTTATTTCGAGGTAAATAAGGTTGGATACGTAAATAACTGTAAGGGAACTATTACTGGTCGCTAGGAAAATTTAAATAAAATTTAGAATGGGTAAATTCGTAGTTCTTATTGAAAAATAAGAAAAAAACCCTAGCACCAGACCAAAAAAATGTCAAGAAAAAAGCAGGGGGTATCCCCCAATAAGGATCGTCTTAGAGATTGGCTTGAATTTTTTGTGTAATTTCTTTCAGTGTGACGATTTCTTGAACCTTTGTTTGCATATTTCTGAGTAAGACGGTTTCAGAATTGGCTTCGTCATCACCCAGAATAATAGAATATTCAGCTCCAAGCTTATCCGCAGAGCGAAGGAGAGCTTTTAAAGTGTTCACCTTATGATCAGTATCAGCCCGTATTCCAGACTGACGGAGTTCATGAAGGAGTTTGAAGGCACGAGATTTCCCGATGTTTCCGAACCCTGCAATAAAGAAAAGAGGGACTGGTTTTATTGATTGGTTTTCGGTGAGTAGAAGGGTGACTCGTTCTAATCCGACAGCAAACCCAATGGCCGGAGTTGGTGGTCCTTGGAGGACTTGAAAGAGACCATCATAACGTCCGCCGGCTCCGATCGTACTTTGGGCTCCTAAATGAGGTGAGGTAATCTCAAATGTGGTTCGAGAATAATAATCAAGCCCTCTAACCAGTCGATGATTGATGGTGTATGGAATTTCCAGAGCGGTAAGACCATCAAGGACATCTGTAAAATGAGTCCTTGAGTTTTCAGAAAGGTCATCAATTAAGACCGGAGCTTCCTTTGTAGTTTCCTGACATACCGGAACCTTACAATCCAATATCCTTAGGGGATTAGTTGAATATCGCCGCTGGCAGTTCCCGCAAAGACTAGGAAGAAGCGGTGTGAGAAATTTCTTCAGTCTTTGAATATAATCCCCACGGTCATCAAGGGTTCCAATAGAGTTAATATGCAACGTTAAATCTTTAAGATCCAATAAAGAAAAAAATTGCCATAATAACGCAATCACTTCGACATCAATGAGAGGGTGATCTGATCCGAGCGCCTCAACTCCAAATTGATGAAATTGCCGATAACGCCCAGCCTGTGGCCGTTCATGGCGGAACATGGGTCCGAAATAAAATAATTTCCTGGTGGTAGGAGAATCCAATAGTTTATGTTCAAGAACAGCTCTTACTACTCCAGCTGTCCCTTCTGGTCGTAACGTTAAAGAACTTCCGTCTCTATCCAGAAAAGTATACATTTCCTTTTCAACGATATCGGTTGTTCCCCCGATGCTTCTGGCATAAAGTTCGGTAAACTCGAATATAGGAATACGGATTTCAGAGAAGCCAAATTGGGAGGCTAGGGTTCGAGCTACCGTCTCAATGTGTTGCCATTGGGAGCTTTGGTGGGGAAGGATGTCTTTGAGCCCTTTAACAGATCTCAGCACAAATATTCCTGTTCTTAATGGGATAAATATAGGGAAATCGAGCCAGACTATATCTTCCAGCTTATAGTCAGTCAACGAACTAAACTTATACTAGAAGCGTGAGAAATAAGAAATTTTGTTTGACTCTCATACTATTCACCCATAAAATGGTCAGTTCATAAGAAAAAGGTTGAAAGGAAAACAATGCCATGTCACTGACGTATCGAAAACCATCGAATTTAAAGAGAAAACGAGACCATGGGTTTCGGAAACGAATGAGTACCAAAAACGGGAGAAAAGTCCTTGCTCGCCGACGGAAAAAGGGACGACATCGACTTACTGTTTCAGATGAGTAGAATTGAGTAAGGGAGGGTCCCCGTTTTTTCTTAAAAAAAAACATGAGTATGATGGGGTGAAGGCGACGGGTTCCGTAGCAAGGAACCCGTTTTTTACGATTATTCATAGCCAAGTCCCCAAGGAACAATGTCCTCGTGTCGGAGTGGTCGTAGGACGAAGGGTAGGAAAAGCGGTCACGAGGAATAGATTAAAACGGATCACGCGAGAACTGGTTAGAGCTTCCCATTCCGACATGGCCTTCGGCCATCACTGTATCGCTTATCCCAAGGTAAAAATTCTTCGTTCCAAGTTTCAGGACGTAGAGATGGCTTGGAACCAGATGCTGAGACAGATTGGCATGATCCAATCCATGAGGCCAGAATGACCTGGATCTTGAAAAATATGATTAAGGGATATCAGTATGGGATTTCCCCATTCATCGGGGTCTGTTGCCGCTTTGAACCGACCTGTTCTCACTATACGATGGAAGCTGTTGCCAAATATGGGCCGCTAAAAGGACTATGGTTAGGTATGAGTCGTCTACTGAAGTGTCATCCCTTCCATTCCGGGGGCTTGGACCCTGTTCCCTGATCCCAACATACCGACCTTCAATTCACCAGTAAATTGCCACAAGTGCGTATGAGACTCCAGGACTAACGAGATGGAAAAGCGCGTCGTTCTTTTCCTGGTGCTTTCCCTCGGGATAATCTTTGGCTACGACCTTCTTCTGAAGGAACTAGGCTATTCTCCGTTTTCGAACTCGCCAATTATTGATGAGAAAATCTATAAAGACGATTCGCAAGACGGCTCGCGAACGGATCGTTCTTCTTCTGCACCCGCCGACCCTGCTCTAGAACGTCCCACGATCTCAACTGATAACTCCGAGGTAGTGGCCGATCAGACTGCCATCATTAACGAGGAAATCATATTCGTTGAAACGCCTTTGGTCCGAGTCGGGCTTTCCAACCAAGGCGCGGTCATCACCTCTTGGGAATTAAAACAATTCCTCACGCAAACAGAAGAAAATATCCCTGTTCAATTGGTCTATACCAATGGACAATATCCAGGACCGTTGACCCTGAAGTCTGAAGGTCACGAAGAACTGACCACGGCACTTCGGCAACATCCCTACCGTGTGAAAAAAGACTTTGAGAAATTAGATGAAAGAAATCCTACAGGAAGAGTGGAGTTCACCTACGGGTCTGATGAATCCGACGTGTGGGTGGAAAAGGTCCTTGTTTTTCATTACGACTCCTATGTGGTGGATATAGAAATTCGCACACGTGGAATTTCCGAGAAGTTGGACTTAGTGTTAGGAACCAATTTTGGAGTGGTGGAATGGGGCCAAGGCTTTATTGGCCTGTTGGGATCGGCCTGGATGATCGGGGAGGAATTGGTCAAAGAATCGCCCGAGGCAGATGATCCCACCATCCGACGAGAGGGCCCAGTGAAATGGTTGGCGCTTCAAGATAAATATTTCATCAGTGTCTTCATGCCAGAAGAGGCAACTGGTCTTGTCGCAAAACTTGAAAATGAAATGGTCGTATCCGCTGGATTGAACTTACCAGTTGTCTCAGAGGGGCAAGTCCATAAAACCCGCTTATATGCGGGGCCCAAACAATTCGATGTCCTGAGATCGTTTGGAAACGGGTTGGAGGATACGATTGATTTCGGCTGGTTTATTTATGGCAGTTGGGCACCGGTGAAATTTGTGGCCAAGCCACTATTTTCAGTTCTTCGGTATATCAATGATTATACGCACAACTTTGGGTGGGCCATTATTTTATTGACCCTGGCAATCAAACTCTTGTTCGTGCCCTTGCAATATAAAAGCTACAAGTCCATGCAAGGCATGAAGACGATCCAGGGCCCGGTCGCGAAGCTCCAGGAAAAATATAAAGACGACAAGCAAAAGCTCAACACTGAATTGATGAAGTTGTACAAGGAGCATAAGGTCAATCCGGTTGGCGGGTGTCTGCCTATGTTTCTTCAGATGCCTGTTTTCATTGCCTTATTTAACATTTTGTATATGACCATTGATTTGCGCCAAGCTCCATTTATGCTTTGGATTCACGATCTGTCCATACAGGACCCGTTTTATGTGTTGCCCGTGCTCATGGGGGCCTCCATGTTCGTGCAACAAAAAATTATGCCCACGACCGCGGACCCTAATATGGCCAAAATGATGTTGATTTTACCGATTGGCCTGACCTTCTTGTTTGTCACCTTCCCGGCAGGGCTCGTATTATATTGGGTTACTAATAATGTGTTGACGATCACCCAGCAATTTGTCACAGATCGCTATGTCCTCCCACCGCCTAAACCAGGAACCACGGAAATCGCCAAAACAGATCAATCATCATCTAGTCCAGACAAGCCAGGGAAAAAGAAACCCTCCTCTCCCCAGTCGGGGAAATCGAAAAAATCCTAACCTTGGGTGTTGGTAGGAGACTTTGAACAATTTAAAAATTGCTCAATAGGATCCAAATCTG
>JAOUNC010000196.1 GCA_029881175.1 Nitrospirota bacterium
AAAGAGGGTAAATACCTAAAAACGACAAAAGCAGAAGCGAATACACTCCTGCTTTTGTAGCAACAACCCCCTATTTTGAACAAGTTGTTATGATTGATCGACGTTCATCTTTTCCATCAAAATTAGAATTTTTTACCTACTTAATTTCTGCGAGCATCGCTTTTACGTGGGATTCCTTGAGCTTACTCAACGCCACCACTTCGATTTGGCGAATTCGTTCACGTGTGACTGACATTGAGCGCCCGACTTGTTCGAGCGTCCAAGACTCATCCATTCCAATCCCAAATCTCAACCGAACAACTTGTTGCTCTCGCGGACTCAAGACTTCAAAAATTTTGGCGAGCCACTGGGCATCAGATTTTCGGGAAATCTCCTCGTCCGGAGCAGCCCCCTCAAGATCCGGGAGCAACTCCCCTAGCTCCGTTTCTCCATCAACGGACGGGGCATCTAAGGAAATGGGCTCTTGGAACGCCTCAATCGTTTCTCGCACTCGATCACTGGTGATCTCCAACGCCTGGCCAATTTCCTCAAAGGTCGGCTCACGATCATATTGCTGCGCAAGACGCTGTGCCGTTTTGGCAATTTTCGTAGAAGCCTCATTCGTATGGACCGGCACACGAATGGTTCGACTTTGATCCGCCACGGCTCGTGTAATTCCTTGGCGAATCCACCAAGTGGCATAGGTGCTAAACTTAAACCCACGGGTGTAATCAAATCGTTCGGCGGCTTTCATTAAGCCAATATTACCCTCCTGCACAAGGTCTAAAAAATTCAGACCACGGCCGAGATACCGTTTAGCCACATCCACCACGAGGCGTAGATTCCGTTGGACCAGTTCATCCTTCGGCTCTTCAATCTCTATACGCACGGCCTGAATTGAGCGAGAAAGATCTGCAGCCTGCTGGCTAAACTTTTTCCCTCCCTTTCTATCAATGGCCCCCAAGGCCTGTACCGTTGCCACACATTGTAGAATTTCTTCAATGATCGGAGCGGAATAGCCTTTCAGTTCCAGGAAGTTTTGCAATTGTTCCCGAACGGGGCCAATCTCTTCCTGCGGCAGTTTCGCCGATATATCCAACAGCTGTTGCAACAGGGTTCGCAAATGGGTGGTTCCTTTAAAGAGTCGGGTCCCTAGCATCAACTCTTCATCTGCATCCAAAAGCGGACGAGAACGAAACCCTCGAAAATACATGGATTCTAAATTGACCGATCCAGGCTCAGATACGGCTTTCTCTTGTTCAAGAGGATCCCACTTGGCTCCGTTTCTCTTTGCAGATTTCCGAGATACCACAGAGTCACGTTTTGTCACGCGCCGTTTCTTTAAATAGGGTGCAAAATTGTTCTGCGTTCGGGTCAAGGTCGGAATAGCTTGAAGTGTGGTCATACGAGCCCCCTTTCAAAGAATGACATGTGGTTCTGGACCCCTTCGTTTCTACAACTATAGGTGTACCACCCCGACATGAAAGGGGAATTAAGAGAAGATTAATTTTTTTTAATAGAAAGCCGTTCGATTGAACGAAGGTCTTAAGCGCGCGCAGGAATCAACGGCAGGAAAACCGTAAAACACGAACCTCTATGAACGGTACTGTCCAATTCAATCGTTCCATGATGAACCTCAACAATCCACTTGCAAATCGCCAATCCCAACCCCGTCCCTTTTGCTCCATGAGCCCTGGCTTCATCTGTGCGGTAAAACCGATCAAAGACTCGCGCGTGATTCTCCGGAGCAATGCCAATGCCGTGATCTCTGACCATGATTTTCGCATGACTTCCCTCTACAACCAACGCCAACTCCACGGTTTGCCCTTCATAAGAATACTTGACGGCATTATCGACCAGATTAAGCAGTAATTCACGCAATCGTAGATCATCGCCATGGATGAGCACCGGTTCCACTGCAGTCAAGACGGCCTGAACATGACGATCCATTCCTAAGACCAGCGCCTGTTGTTGAATTTCTCGAACCAAGTCGTCTAATTGGACAGGAAACATCTTTAATTTAATTTCGCCAAGATCGGCGCGCGACAAAAACAACAATTCATCCACAATTCGACTCATCCGATCAATCTCTTCCAGATTACTTTCCAACACAGCTCGATAATCTTCAGACTGACGAGGACGGCGTAATGCCAACTCCGTCTCTCCCTTTGTAATCGTCAATGGCGTTCGCAATTCATGTGACGCATCGGCACTAAATTGCCGAATTTGCTTAAACGACACTTCCAAGCGTCCGATCATATCATTGAAGGTTGAGGCCAGTTGCCCGATTTCATCATTGGAATGCGGCGTCAGAATTCGTTGACTCCAATCCCCTGCGGCAATGCGCCTCGCTGCTTGCGTAATGGCGTGAACCGGGCGCAACGCTCGCCCAGCCAAAAACCATCCACCCAGGAGCGAAACTAATAAGGCGACCGGAGAGGCGATATATAACCCCACGAGTAAGCGGCGTAACATGCGATCCGTTGGCTGCAGCGACGTTCCCACCCGCAAAATATTGACAAGTTGCTCCCCTTGGCGAATAGGAACGGAAAGTAATCGTAGTGGAACGCCCTTTTTAAACTGGACAGACTCAAACGTCGATTCCCCGTCCAACGAGGCCCGAAACGCAGATTGGCTCAAGGGAATTTCTCGGCTTTGAATATTCGATGACTGAATCGTCACTTGGCCTGCGGGCCCAAATATCTGGAAAAACTTATCAAGCAGGGCTATTTCAGGAAAATCTTGGGATAGATCTTCAAAGATCAGAAAGGGGCCGAATCGATGCTCACCCAACGTTCGGATGGCCACAGCAGCGGCTTCATTTAACGAGGCATCCACTTGCTCTCGAAGCGCACGCGACATCACCAAATACAAGGCTACCGCAAACAAAAGTAGGATAAGCGCTAAGGCCGAGCCATACCATAACGTCAGCCGCACTCGAATCGACGCATTATTCACCCATCCGACCTCATCATATACCCGCTCCCACGGATCGTTTGGATTAAGCTACGTTCACGCCCTTTATCGATCTTATTCCGCAAATAACTAATGTAGACATCAATCACATTCGTGAATGTATCAAAATCTAAATCCCACACATGTTCAGCAATCATAGAGCGAGTCAGAACTCGACCGGCATTGCGCATTAAATATTCCATGAGCGCATATTCTTTGGTCGTAAATTCCAACCGTTGGCCATCACGAGTCACCTCTCGCGTGACCGGATTCAGCACGACATCATCCACCTGCAAAATACCAGTCGGAGCGCCTCCTGCGCGTCGGAGCAAGGCCCGAGCCCTGGCTAATAATTCTTCAATGGCAAAGGGTTTGGTCAAATAATCATCGGCGCCGGCATCAAGTCCTTTTACTCGTTGATCCACTTCAGAACGTGCGGTCAAAATCATCACGGGAGCTTTGACCCCGGCGGCACGAGCCCGCCTTAACACTTCCACACCTGGCAAACCCGGCAGCATTAAATCCAAGATGATGAGGTCATAATCGACGGCTTGTGCCCAATTTAACCCACCGGTCCCATCCGTACAGACATCCACGGCATAGCTTTCTTCCTCTAGCGCCCTTCGAATAAAAGACGCCACTTTCGGTTCATCTTCGACAACTAGAATACGCATATTAATGAAATGTTACCATCTGAAGGCTTACAGGGAGAAGAGGAGTTGATAGACAATGGCACTCAGAATAGAACCAGATTTCAACAAATCCCAAGAGTTCATCTTGATTTCATCAATATTAGAAAAAAAAAGGCCTCGTCATTTACATGACGAGGCCTCTCCAATCTCGGAGGAAGTACTCCTCAGAGATGATCCACTAAACTCCGAAGCTTATGGCTGCAGCTTGGGTGCCGCAGTTTTTTCAAGGCTTTGGCTTCAATTTGACGGATTCGTTCACGCGTGACATCAAAATCTTGGCCAATTTCTTCCAATGTATGGTCAGTGCTATCACCAATCCCAAATCGTTTCCGAATGACCGTTTCTTCACGTGGAGTGAGCACGCCTAACGCATTCGCAATTTGCCGTTGCAAGTCATATCGATTTGCCGCATCCATAGGAGAAACCGCATTTTTATCTTCAATCAAGTCGCCTAATTGACTGTCCTCTTTTTCCCCAATCGGCGTTTCCAACGAAATAGTGCCTTTGGAAATATCCAACATCATACGAACTTTTTCCGGCGTCAAACCCATCCGTTCGGCAATTTCTTCTGGAGTTGGTTCACGTCCCAATTGCTGAACGAGTTGTCTAGCCGTCCGTGCGAGCTTTGTGTTGGCCTCAATCATATGGACAGGAATTCGAATCGTCCTGGCCTGATCCGCAATGGCGCGAGTCACACCCTGGCGAATCCACCACGTCGCATAGGTACTAAATTTATACCCTCGTTGATATTCAAACTTATCCACCGCCCGCATCAATCCGATATTGCCCTCTTGGATTAAATCGATAAATTGCAAGCCTCGATTTGTATACTTCCGCGCAATACTGACGACTAAACGTAAATTAGCTTCAATCAATTTCGCTTTGCCTCGCTTCACCTTCTCTTCGGCACCGCCTAAGATCGTCAAGGCGGCACTAAATTCGTCTAGCGGCATGGCCAGAATGTCATCCTGAATACGTTGCAAAGACTCTTTGGCCAATTCAATGTCTTTCTTGAGGCCTTCAATTTCTTCAGGAGTTAGTTGCGGCTTTCGTCTACTACTGACACCTTTCGAGGCAGCCTTCGGCTTTTTCGCAATAACCTGCATCCCTTCTTGTCCTGCAAAGCCCAACTTCTTCGTATTTCTGGCAATGACTTGTTCCGCCGAACGAATATCCGCGCCTAAATCTTTGACTCGCATCAACATATAATCCTTGACACGTTGATGGAGATTTAAAGATTCAACCTGTTCCACATACTGGTCGGTTAAACCTTGCAAGCGTTTATCAATTTGGGCTTGCTTCGCTTTTGGCGTTTCTTCCTGACGATTCTGTATATAGAGAGAAAGGAGATTTCGGCCAAGTTTCCGAACCGTGGTGAAGCTTTCAAGCGTTCGAAGCCTCAGTTCTTCATCTTCTTGCTCACTCGCCAAAGGATCTTCTTCTGTTTCCTCCTCCTCCAAGGTTTCCTGTAACAGGACGATATCCCTTACACGAATTTGCTCTTCCTTGAGTTGGTCATGAAGCAATTCCAGGTACTGAATGTTCACAGGCATGCCATAAACCGAACAGGCCAAATCCCGCTTACCTTCTTCAATATGTTTGGCTAGCTCAATTTCTCCCTCACGAGTGAGAAGCGGGACCCGACCCATTTCTTTCAGATACAGGCGTACAGGATCATCAATCCGAGTGGGTTCCCCCGGAGTTAAATCAATGTCTAAGGATGAGTCAGCTTCCTCCTCTGGCTCATCCGCGTCTTCGACACCCGCAGTCTTTTTTAGAGAAGCCAGCTGAATCGCCGTCCGCTTGGCAGGATCAATCACTTGGATGCTTGCCTCATGTAACGCACCCAAGATTGCATGTAATTGCTCAGACGTAATTTGATCAGCAGGAAGTATATGCGTCAAATCCTTCAAGGTGATATGGCCTTTGGGACGACCAATCTTAATCAATTGCTGAATCACCTCTACCAATGCTGTCGTTTTTCCCATACGTGACTCCTTAAAAATTAGTAGCGTCTCCCATCATACCACTTTTTCCGAAGACCCTATGACCAACAAATAGGGCGCTCATTTATCTTCTTCTTATGAACTGGGCATCCTGATGTACCAAAATTTGGTTTAAAAGCCATGGCCAAAACCATACCCAACCCCTCTCCCATTCCGTAAAAATATTACGTGATTCGCGGCAGAGGCGAAACCAGGAATTAGAACTATTGTTTAAGAAAATTGAAAGAAATAGTGAAAAGGCGAAAGTTAAATCTACTATACGTAAATTT
>JAOUNC010000197.1 GCA_029881175.1 Nitrospirota bacterium
TTCCCACCCTACCTTTACCCTCGTCGGGCGATATGACCATGCTCGCATTGCAACCAGAGCGGGATCCGGTAGTCTGAACGAGGATCGTTTTACGGTTGGACTGAATTACCGGCCCATTGAAAATTACGTACTCAAAACCGAATACCAAATCAATAACGGGGGCATTGAGCGAAAAAGCTGGAACGGCTTTATCGCGTCTATTGCCTGGTTGTTTTAAACCTCCTTCGAAATCCGCATGTCTTCCCCACCCCTCCTTAAACTGATTGGATGGATAGTGGCCATGAGTCTGTGGTGTGGGTCTGCCGCGGCCTGGGCCGAGCCGTTAGCCGTCATTGTCAATAACAACAATCCTGTTACGTCGCTGACAAAAACGAACATCGCCGCGATGTATCGAGGAGAAGAACTCCATTGGGCTCACGGAGGTCGCATTAAATTGGTCAACAGGGAAATTTCCTCAGACATTCGAGAGCACTTTTACAAAAAAATTCTCAACGCCAGATCCGATCAACAATTTCTCCGCCCTGGAACCCCTGTCGCTGTCCAGAGTCTCATCCAACGATCCGACGAAGCGGTCATACGGTTTGTGTCTGCCATTGAAGGGGCCATCGGGTATGTGAATCTGTCCTCCGTGAAGGACGGCGTGAAAGTGGTATTCATTCTTCGGGAAAAGGCTGACTAATCCCCATGCACGTTCGCTTGTGGAAAAAACTATTAGTGATTGTCCTGCTGATCCTGATCGGGGCCATTGGCGGGTTGACCTTGTTCACCTATCAGGCTACTCGAGAAGCCATGTTTGGGGAATTCCATATTCGAGGACGTGAATTGGCCAAAGCCATCGCCTCTGAGTCCATGAATTATTATCAGAACCAGGACGTCGAAGGATTCACTACACTCTTGCAATCCTTGGGGGAGGCGGAAGGGGTCCTCGCGATCCTCGCCTATACTGGAAAAACCAATTTATGGATGGAGTCTTCCATTATTGAGTTAGCTCCGTCAGAACTTGTGCTAGTTGCAACCCCAGCTCAGCTCCACCGGGAGGCTGTATTGCTCAATGGCATGAGGATCACCGAATTTGTGCGTCCCGTTCCCTTCCCCTTTCTTCCACAGCAAGTCGGCCCCCCAGAAACTCAAGGCTGGATCCGGGTCATCCTGGATCGTCAATCTCTGGAAGCTCGACTCACCCTTGTGCTCTGGCGGACTCTGGGGATCAGTGCTTTAACCATGGTCATGGGAGGTGGGTTAGTGTTCGTGCTCCTACGCCAATCCTTAAAAGTCGTCACTCCACTGACGAAGGCCACCCAACAGGTGGCCTCGGGGCGCCTGAATATTTCCGTCCCGGTTCATTCCAATGATGAATTAGGACAATTGGCCACTGGCTTCAATCAAATGACGGAGCGACTGTATCAAACGACTGTCTCTAAAGAATATTTGGACAGTATCTTAAAATCGATGTTGGATTGTTTGGTCGTCTTGGATACGAAGGGTATCATTCAATCGATGAACCGTTCGGCTGAGCAGCTCTTGGGATTCCAGCCTGATGAACTCATCGGCCAACACATCGGAATCCTGTTTCCATCCACTCAGAATCTCTTGACGCCAGAACGGATCAGCCAATTACTCAAAGAGGGCAGCTACGGCCATGCCGAGAGCTGTTATCGAACCAAGCAGGGTACGCTGGTCCCTATTTTATTCTCGGCTGCCACCATGAAAGAGGCCAATGGGACCATTCAAGGTATTGCGTGTTTAGCCCAAGACATCACAGAACGGAAAAAGGCCCAGGCTGGGTTAGAAAAAGCCAATGCCCGGCTGAAAGAATTGGACCAATTACGATCACAGTTTTTTGCCGACATCAGCCATGAACTCCGTACGCCTCTCACGGTTATTCGTGGAGAAGCCGAAGTGACGCTACGAGGAAAAGACAAACCCATCATCGACTATAAAACTTCCCTAGAACACATTGTTCAATTAAGCGAGGAAATGAATAAACTGGTAAGTGATCTCCTCTTTCTCGCCCGTTCAGAAACCGGGACCATTCAAATCACGAAAACGGAAGTGGATCTTGAAAATCTTTTGCAAGACGTGTTGCAAGAGGCCGCGATTCTGGCTCAGAAAAAACACATCATGATCACATTCATTGATCCTACAGCCTCAGGTCGAATCTATGGGGACCCTCAACGGCTAAAACAACTGTTGCTCATTCTCTTGGATAACGCGATCAAGTATTCCGATCCTAACAGTCACGTCCAGATGCGTCTTAACGTGGATTCCCAAAACACCACTATTGAAATCATGGATCAAGGTCAAGGTATTGCCGAGCAGGATCTTCCTCATATTTTTGACCGCTTTTACCGAGGACATCGAGTCAAAGACCATACCCAACCCGGTGCCGGCTTGGGATTAGCAATTGCGAAATGGATTACCGAGGCCCATGGAGGCCACATCAGCTTTTCCAGTCGCCCGGGGGAAGGCTCCACCGCGACTATTCGATTTTCTCAACAATCTTTAGCCAGCGAGATTCAGTATGAGACTACTCCTCATCGAGGATGATGATCGAATTACCCAGTTTGTCAAACGGGGCTTAGAAGCTGAAGGCTTTCAAATCGACACCGCTAATACTGGCCCACAAGGATTAGAGTTGGGACGGGGAAACTATGGGGTCATTATTCTCGATTTCTTTTTGCCCATTCTTACTGGAAAGGATATTTGCCAAACCCTGAGGCAGGAAGGCATTCACACCCCAATTCTCATGCTCACGGCACGGGATACACTTGAAGATAAAGTGGAAGGGCTCAAAACTGGCGCCGATGATTATTTAACCAAGCCCTTTGCCTTCGAAGAATTGCTCGCCAGGGTCCACGCCCTCCTCCGGCGTGGTATCTACCAAGAGACACCCACAACCCTCCAAGTGGGCGACCTCTGTTTAAACAAAGACACCCGGGAGGTCACGCGAGGCCAACAACCCATCTCACTGACGGCCAAAGAATTTGCGCTATTGGAATACCTCATGTCTCGTCCTAACCACCCCTTGAGCCGCACCATGATTTTGGAACAGGTGTGGGGCCAACACCATGATCCACTCACCAATGTCGTCGATGTGTATATTCGCTACCTACGAAATAAGGTAGACAAAGGATTTTCTCACAAGCTCATCCAGACCGTTCGGGATATCGGCTATAAAATCTCAGACTAAGCTTCCTTTAGTTTTCTTGAAACGCACCAAAATATTTTCCTTCCATACTTCTTTGGACCGAGAGGACCTTTTGAACTTCCTTTTCACTACCGAGGCCTCACAAGCCACTCACCCACCTGGAGACTTGTTCCCTGTCCTCAAAACCTACGACAACATCTGATCCACAATTCTGGCCGATGAATGGCAGTTTAGTTCTGCCTCATCACGTTTCAAACGTTCAAGTCACCTGAATGACTAGAATTTTTCCTTAAATAAGGCTACACTAGTTTCACGATTTCCCTCTCGTTTCCACTTGGCTTCTCAAGCCATCGTTCAAGGGATGAGATGCTGCGAACGGTTCGACAGCGAATTTTCCTTCTGCTCGTCATCCTCACTCTGGCATGCTCCGCCATGGCCGTGGTGGCCATTACCTTGCTTTACCAGACTGCGTTTGAAGAAGAACGCGTTCGACTGAGAGAGTTTACCCAGACCCAAGCCCGCCTCATGGAAGCCGTCGCCAGGTTTGACGCACAGTTCAGCATATCTGACCATTCTGAAGGCGCTCAAGGCGCGACAATCAGCCAAATCATCGAAGCCCATAAATTCAATAAGGGGTTTGGTCAAACAGGCGAAATAACCCTAGGCCGTCGCGAGGGAGAGAACATCGTCTGGATTTTACCCCACCGACATGTTGACCTCGCCCACCCGCAACCAACGCTATTCGCCGGGAAGCTGGCGGAGCCGATGCGCCTCGCCCTCTCAGGGCAATCAGGAACCATCGTGGGCCTGGATTACCGAGGAGCCACGGTCTTGGGGGCCTATGAACCCGTTGCCGTGCTCAATCTCGGGCTCGTATCTAAAATTGATCTTCAAGAAATCCGCCAACCTTTTATTCAGGCCGTAATTATTACGATCATCGTGGGTGTCGGAATCATTGCACTTGGTGGGTTTCTCCTCTTTCGAATCAGCCATCCCATCATTCGGCAATTGGAGGCCAGTGAAGCCCATACGCGCGCCATCATCGCCCATGCTGCAGACGGCATTATCACGGCTGACGAATCTGGAACGATTCAAACTTTCAATCCGACGGCAGAACGCATTTTTTGGTTTATGGCTTCCGACGTCATCGGGAAGAATCTCAGTATTCTGATGCCAAAACCTGAGAGTGAGCTCCACCCGGGATATCTTGCCCACTACCTAAAGACGGGTAATCGCCATATCTTGGATACTCGACGGGAAGTGACCGCCCAACGTCGCGACAACAGCACGTTTCCATTGTCTCTCGCCGTTACGGAGGCTCAGCTGTCAGGACGACGTGTCTTCGTTGCTTTAGTGCGTGATTTGACAGAGGAGAAAATCATGGCCCGGCGGTTGACCGCGCAATATGCCATCGCACGAACATTGGCCGAAGCCAAAACCATTACACAAGCCTCTCAGGAAATCCTGTCTGCCGTTTGTCTCAGCCTCGAATGGCAAGTCGGTGCACTCTGGCGATTGAACCAGCCAACCATGGAACTCCAATGCATTGAAATCTGGAGCGATTCGCCTGACCAGTTCGCTGAGTTCGTGGCCATCACCAAACACACCACCTTTACCAAAAACCAGGGACTCCCCGGACGCGTGTGGGAATCTGGTCAGACCGCCTGGATTACCGATGTTGCCCAAGACCAGAATTTTCCAAGGGCCCATGTGGCCGCCAAGGAACAGCTCCATTCCGCATTTGCCCTTCCGATTCAATTTGATGGCTCAACCTTTGGAGTTATGGAGTTTTTTAGCTACAAAATTCGAGAGGTCGATGACGAACTCTTGCATCAGATGCACGCGGTTGGCAATCAATTTGGTCAATTCATGGAACGCCTTCAGGCACAAGATGCCATGGCAAATCTGGCCAAGTTCACGGAGGAAACACCCTACCCGGTGCTCAGAATCTCTCACGAGGGGAAGGTCCTGTATTACAACCAACCCGGCGAAGTCTTTCTTGCGGACTTGGAACGCGAAACGAATCTGGCCACCAAGGCACAATGGCAACAATTTATTCAAGACGCATTTCAGCATGGAGGAGTTCAGCGTCAAGAGATCACCTACCAGAACCGATTTTTTTTGGTGACCTTTTCCGCTGAAATCTGGGGCAATTATATGAATGTGTATGCGCAAGAGATTACCGATCAGCGAAAAGCAGAAGAGGCCCTACTCCACCAGGAGGAGCATCTCCGCCAAATACAGAAGCTCGAAGCCGTGGGCACCTTAGCCGGCGGCATTGCCCACGATTTCAACAATATCTTGACCCCGCTGATCGGCTATACGGAAATGGCGGTCATGAAAGCTCAGGAGGGAAAGCCGGTCATCGCTAACCTTCAGGAGGTGCTCAAAGCCAGCCATCGGGCCAAAGATTTGGTACAACAAATCCTGACTTTTAGCCGCCAAGGCGAGACCGGGAAAAAACCCATTTTACTTCAACCCATTATCGAAGAGGCGTTTAAACTCCTACGTGCGTCCTTTCCCACCACCATCGCGTTACGAACAGATCTGTCGTCTACGGCAGGGCCGGTGCTGGCCAACCCCACTCAAATCCATCAAGTGGTTATGAACCTGGCGACCAATGCGGAATTTGCGATGCGAGGTAAAGCTGGAAAATTGGACGTAACCCTGGAAAAAGTCTTCATCGATGGCACCATCTCTGATCGTCCCCCCGAACTCCCAGA
>JAOUNC010000198.1 GCA_029881175.1 Nitrospirota bacterium
GCTTCTTTCAGAGAAGACGCAGGGCGCACATATGGTGGAGATGATGAATGCGTTGGATGGTGCGCCGGGAGTTGATGATCCGCGCATGTTCGTGGTGTTTGGCAATCACGAGTTTGAACAATCTCAACGGAAAGATGCGGCGCTTTTGCAAGCGCGGATTGATCAATCAGAGTTTCAATGGCTGGGATCAAACATTCGGTTTTCTGAGGAAGCGGGGAAGCCCTTAGTTGCCTCGGAAAATTTGAACGTTTCACGGATTGTTGAAAGTGGCGGCGTTCGGGTCGGATTTTTTGGGTTGACCACTGATAAAAAGCCTGCGAGCAAGATTGCCTATGTGGATGAATTTATTGATCCGGTGCAGGTAGCAGGGGAACAGACGAAACGATTGCGTGAGCAAGGTGCTGAGGTGGTGATTGCCCTGACGCATCTTCGTCTTGAACTGGATCGAGAAATTCTTGAAACACTTGGCGATAACGGCCCAGACTTGATTGTTGGAGGCCATGAACATCAACGGCATCATGTCGAGATCAATGGTCGTTGGATTTTGAAGGCCGATGCGGATGCTCGAACGGCAACGGTGGTGCGCATACGAATGATTGGACAGAGGCCATTCATTTCCTTTGGCTATCGCTTCCTGGATCGTGATCGCGTAACTCCGGATCCTGAGATGCAGAAGCGTGTCGATCATGTCTTGCAAGAACATGAAGAATGGTTTTGCTTGGACCATCACGAAGCTGCAGGGTGTCTTCAGCGAGCAGTGGGGGAGACGGCTGTGCCTCTTATTGGTGAAGAGCTGGAGATCAGGAGTTACGAGACGAATCTGGGTAATTGGGCGGCAGATCAGGTTCGCGCTGTTGCTGAGGATGCCGATATCGCGTTTATCAATGCCGGCTCTCTGCGCGTGAATCAAGATATTCCGCCAGGTCCTATCACGCAACGCGACGTCGAAGAACTGTTGCCTTACGATAGTGAACTGGTTCGCATCGAACTCGATACACACCAATTAGATGCCGTTTTGGAGCGAGCTGCGGAAGAATGGTCAGGGAAAGGTCATTGGCTTCAGATTAGTGGCTTTGCCTTTACGCATGATCCTCGAAAGGCGAAAGGTCATAGGGTGGATGCCATTTCTCTTGTGCAAAATGGAAGGCTGATGACTCTTCCTGATCGCCCTCTTCAGGCGATCACCTATAAATTTCTGGTTGAGGGTGGTGATGGGTATGACATGTTGAAACCCCTGAAATGGGTGTCTGTGGGAGTGTCTCTGAAGGAACGTCTTCGCCAAGTTCTTCGTGCGAGTACAAAGCCGATTCAGCCACAAGTTGATGGGAGAATTTGCAACCTGACAGAAATCGGCAAGCGGCTTTGTGCCTTCAATATCTCCAATTAATAAAATCAAACACAGTTCAGGTGTGATGTATCTTCCAACGAATGTTGAAAAAACTATTATTTTGGACTATTGTTAATTAACTTTATTAACTTTCTATTAATTTATGCGATTTTCGAAGAAAAGTGAATATGGCTTGCGGGCGATGATTGAGCTCACCCAGGAATATGGGTATGGCCTGGTGCAGCGAAAAGTCTTAGCCGAGCGTCAGAACATTCCTTTGGGTTTTCTGGAAATGATTCTCTTATCGTTGAAACATGCCGGGCTTATTGGAAGCCGTCGTGGCATGAAGGGGGGGGTGTATTTAATTAAAGCGCCCAAGGAAATTACGTTGGGGCAAATCATCCGCATTTTGGACGGCCCTCTCGCCCCCATTGCTTGTGTGAGTCAAACCGCCTATCAAAAGTGTGAGGATTGTCCGCATGCCGAAACTGCCACCTGTCCAATTCAAGGGATTATGTTGGACGTGCGGAATGCTATTGCCTCGGTGCTGGATCATTATTCGTTGGAAGATTTTGTGTATGCCAAAAATAAGCCGACAATTATGGGGCAACCCATAAAAACCGGACAGTAATTTGGGACTTCAAGGACTATGCTTGATCAACGCGTTTCTTATAAAGAATTCAACTGAACATTTACTCATTCGGATAAGAGGCCAGATATGGAAACACATTTACGCAGTGTGGTGAAGGGGTTGAGTTGGCGCGTCATTGCCACCTTAGTGACAACGTTAGTTGTCTGGCTCATTTCCGGAGAAGTGACAACAGCCTTGTATGCCGGGTTGAGTGATTCGCTTGCCAAAGTCGGCCTTTTTTGGGGGCATGAACGGCTTTGGCAAACGGTGGCGTGGGGACGAAACATTCCTCCCACGAGTTCCCCATAAATGACGATCAAAAAACGAAGGCACGAAACATGACCAATCGCATTTTAATCATTGGGGCCTTAATGGCTGGTATCGGTGTGGCAGCGGGCGCCTTCGGGGCGCATGGGCTCCGACCCATCCTTTCGGAAAAAATGATGGCCGTGTTTGAGACAGGGGTGCGCTATCATCTGGTGCATGCCGTTGCGATGCTTATTGCCGGGTTAAGCGCCCATTGGTTCCATCATCGTGTGTTTTTCCAAGCCGGCTGGAGTTTTTTTGTTGGCATCCTGATTTTTTCAGGAAGTCTCTATATCTTAGCCCTCACGGAAATTAGGACATTGGGCATCCTGACGCCTTTCGGAGGGTTAGCCTTTCTCATCGGCTGGAGTCTCCTGGCCTGGGGCTATTGGCAGACCCCTCTGAAACCTCATTCTTCGACTTCAAAAACTCAGATTGACGCCTAACCGGCCTTGGATCAAAACCTTCCATTAAGAGGCTGTGGCCGAGACAATATTTTTCACCAACCAAGGAGGGCTGGCTTCTCCCATGTAAAGGGTGCGATGCGGGAAAGGAATTTCAATGTTTTCCCGATCAAAAGCTTTTTTCAGGCGGCGGCGGTATTCACGCCCCACGCCCCATTGTTCGATGGGTAAGGTTTTAATTCTGGCTTTGATCACGACTTCCGATTCCCCAAACGCATCTACCCCCATAATATCTATGGGTTCCAACATCTTCTTGCCGACATTCGCATCCTGCTGTAGATCTTCCCCCACCTCTCGCATGATGGTGACGACCCGATCCGTATCTTCTTTATAGGCCACGCCGATTTCCATGACATACGCTGACCACTCTTTCGTCATGTTTGCTAATGTGGTGACCATTCCATTGGGGAAGATGTGTACGGTGCCTGACAGATCACGAAGAGTAATGGTGCGAAATGTGATGGCTTCCACCAGTCCACCCGTTCCATTCACGACCGCAACATCCCCGATTCGAATTTGATTTTCTAGAATCATAAAAAATCCATTGATGACATCTCGTACCAGATTTTGTGCACCAAAGCCCACGGCTAACCCCACGATCCCTGCACCGGCCAAAATCGGAGTGATATCTAGCCCAATCTGATCCAGACTCATGACGATTCCGATGACCCACACGAGCGTGAGGCAAATGGTTCGTAACATGCCGGTGAGGGTTTTGACGCGTTTTTCGTTGGCGATGTGTTCTTTATCTTCGCGCTCTCGCCAAGTGAGGAGGATATGCTCAAGTTTTCTGAGTCCAAATCGAAGAGCTCGAACTGCGACGTATCCGACGGTTAGGATTAAAAGGATGCGAAGACTGGCTTCGAGCATCGCCATAGACTTATGAGCAAGAAATGGCGCAAGTTGTTCGGTGAGAAAATGATCCATGAGGTGTGCTCCTTCTGGTTGGTCGTTATTATGGAAAGTTGAGATCGGTTGCTCTTGGCAAGACGAAATTCTTTGCTATTGTTACAAGGGAACATCCAAAAGCCAAGCCGCGCCAACACCTACTAAATTTTGGTGGTCTCAAAAAAGGAATTATCTCGTGCGGGTTATTCCTGTGAGCCAAGTTTATGGAAGGACGCGCAATAGGAATCCTGGCGACAGCGTTCTCTTGACACAAGAGAATGGCAATGGTACAAAATCAATCACAGTGGGTCAGCTGAGACAAGGGCGTCTTGGCGGCTCAATACAAAAGAATTCGGACGATGAAGTCCTCAACCAGGAAAATCTGGCTGAGGGCTTTTTTTTTGCCCATTTCCACCAGCAACCGTTTGAATAGTTTAGGTCATCACAAAATCCCAATGAAGGGCTTAAGAGTTGTCATGATCTAAGCAGGATGAACCTTTCAGCGTCTGTATGGCGATGAGAAAAGAGAGTTGAGTGGGAAGGTCACTATGGAAATTAGGAGAATTCTTATGAACAAGTCCAGGTGTTCATTGTTGAATTGTACATTTGTCCAAGGCTTCTTTGTTGGATTTTTAGTCCTCGGAATTTTTGCCATGTCCTCAGGGTTGGCTTTTGCTGCAGCGTCAGAGGGTGTCGAGGTGGAGGAGCCTGAAAAAGTCGGACGGCTTGAAGAAATGGTAGAAGAAATGGTTAAGAAGCATTCGCTGGCTAAATTGGGATTGTCACTCTATGGCTATGTAGATCTATCGTATGTGCAAAACTTCAAGAACCCATCAACTAAGGTAAACCAGAACAGAATCTTCGACGACGATTCCAACTCATTTAGGGTCCAGTTAGCTCAGATTGTGTTGGAGAAAGCCGCAAAAACAGGTGGGGCGTTAGAGGACGCTGCCGGCTTCCGTATCAAACTAAATTTCGGTGAAGACGCAGAGTTCACAGGGGGATCCTTTGGCGGTGACGATGTTGATTTTCAAGAAGTCTATGCTCAATTCGTTGCGCCATTTGGAAATGGCATCGATCTTCGAATGGGACGTATGAATACCTTGATTGGGTATGAGGTTATTGAATCTCCATATAATCCGAACTTTTCGCGTTCCTGGCTCTTTGGCTTTGGACAGCCGTTTACCACAACGGGCTTTCGGGCCGCATATGATTTTACTGAAGAGGTTTCATTAGCCGTTGGTATCATCAATGATTTTAGAGGAAGCATTTCTGATAACAATAATTCAAAAGGGGTGGAATCGGCTTTGTCTATGAAGCCAACAGATTGGTTGGGGCTGACGGCCTATGGGTACTATACCAACAACTCATTGAACGTGGGGAGTCATGATGGGCTCTTGTTAGGTGGGGGCATTATTGATATTCAAGCGTTGGAATCTACAGAAATTGTCTTGGAAGCCTATTATGCCAATCAAGTGAATGGGCTTGGGAACGGGCAGAATACACGCTGGAATGGGTTTGCGGGATATGTCATTCATGATTTCACGGAACAATGGGGTATTCGATTTCGCGGTGAAATCTTTGAAGATGCCAATGGAGGGGTTTCTTGCTTTGGTACAAATGCGAAAGGCGGGAAGCCGGGGTCCTGCGCACCAGGGAGCGGGGCCGGAGGGCAGACATTGTGGGAAACCACCTATACGTTGCAATACAAACCAATTTCTTCGCTGATCACACGCTTGGAGTATCGGTACGATCAATCCGATGAAAAAACTTTCCTCAAAGGGACAAAGGCTGTGGACAATCAACAAACCCTCGCCTTCCAGGTCATTTATTTATTTTAATTGATCTGAGGAGGGGACCATGACAACTTTTTTTTGCAACAGAATATTGCGGGCAACCATTTTAGGGGTATTCCTTGTATGTGCTTTGGTTCCTGTCGCCTATGCCCAGGAAGCAGTAAGCACCCCACAGGTCAGTGCCGGAGATACCGCGTGGGTCTTAACTTCATCGGCACTTGTTTTAGTGATGATTGTTCCGGGTCTCGCGTTATTTTATGGGGGAATGGTCCGTAATAAAAATGTGTTGAGCACCATGATGCATAGTTTTATTTCGATTTGTCTCGTCAGTGTGGTGTGGGTGTTGTGGGGATATAGCCTGGCATTCGGACCCGATGTTGGAGGAATCGTTGGCAAC
>JAOUNC010000199.1 GCA_029881175.1 Nitrospirota bacterium
CTTCTTCAGCCACAGTAGCGGAATTGGTCGTCGTGGCTGGAGCCCCAGTTTCACTCATGACCATATCCGAACCATTAATATGCAAACTCACTTCTTCGCCAAACTCTAATTTATTGTGCAGTGTAATTTTGACACAGTCCCCTTGATTGCCTCGAATGACTAAGGGTTGGATCCATTGACCTTGGATGCCATTTTTCACGGCACCAGGATCATGATGGCCTTCTTTTTCACGAGCCTCGTGATTTTTCTCTTCTTCTTCACGAACTTTATCAATATTTTCCGTCAAGGTGTACATATAGCCGGGATAGTAGTCCAGCCATTGATTCAAGGTAATTTCCACGTTAATTGCTGAAATATCATAGCTTCGGACGGCAGCCGTTTTTGGACAAAGGCCGCCTTTCATTGAGACAGGCTCCACACCCGTATTGCTGGACAACAGTCCATTCCCCGGACCACCACCATATTGATGGATCATGGACATACCATTGAATGCCCCGGTTTCGGCACCCTTATGGTCCATTTCCTTTTCCATTTGCTGCATAAGCCGATTGTGCTGTTGCTCTACGAGCGCAGCACGTTCTGCCCGGCCCTCCATTGCATCTTCCACAATGGTTTGCCCTTTAAGCTTTTCTGCCCATCCGGGTGATTGAGAGTTCATGCCCACTTGATGGGCATGGGTCTGGTGTTCCTGCGGATGAGTTTTCTCCGCTACCACTGTTCCGACTTGAAAAACACTCATCCCTCCCACAAACATACTCATGGAAAGGAACGTTAAGGCATTCCTACATTTCACATAAAACATGGACCGGCCTCCTTAAATAAAATAACCCGCTTACAACTTCAACTTATTGGTATTTCCATTCGAAGCAATCGACGCATCAACCCCAAAAACGGGGAGCAGAAAAGGTACTCAAAACTCCACAGCCTGTCAAGTCCAAGCGGTATCTCATTGATTTTATGACATTTGCTCTTTCCTTAGGCCAACATGTCAGCATAAAGCCCCTCGAACGAGAGAGCATTCATACCCCAGTTGTGACTCACACAAAATCTTATTCTTTTCAATCAGAGAAGCGGACGGGCTTTTGGCAATCCTTCCCTGAGGAAATCAAGAAATCAGGTCGGCTACTAAGTGGGCAAATCGTTGTTGCAGCTCACACGTTAATGGGCCAGGCACTCCATTATTGATCTTTTTCCCGTCTACATTCACAACAGGCAGGACTTCAATGGTTGTCCCGACAAGAAAAACCTCATCGGCTTGGTACAGAGCATCAAGCGCTATTCTGCCAAATTGCACTTCCCGCCCCTGCTCATGCGCCACATTAATAACATGCTGTTGCGTGACGCCAGACAAGACGAAATGATTCCGTTCCGGGGTTTGAAGCTGCCCATCTTTCACCATAAAAAGATTGCTAGTAGCACCTTCACTGACGAACCCATCTCGCACAAAAATAGCTTCAAATACCTTGGCTTCATGGGCCCGCTGTTTTGCCAACACATTTGGAAGAAGATTCAAGCTTTTAATGTCACATCGATCCCAACGAATATCATGGGTCGTAATGACTGATACCCCCTGCCTGATGAATTCGAGCGGAAGCGAACCCATCTCTCGGAAGGAAAGAAAAACAGTAGGCTCTGTCTTTACAGGAAACCCATGCTCACGTGGAGCCACGCCTCTGGTGACTTGAATATATATTTTGCCTTCGGCATACCCACTCTGCTGAAGGCCCGTGAGCAGCAGCCGATGAAAATCCTCCGGCTGGATATTAAAGGAAAGCTGAATCTCCTTCGCACTTCGATTAAGACGAATACAATGATCTTCCCAAAAGGCCGGCACACCATGGTAGGCACGAACCACTTCATAAATGCCATCACCAAAAAGAAAGCCTCGATCATCGGGTGAGATCGCAATTTCGGCGAGGGGAGCAAACCGACCGTTGAGGTACCCAATATTAGGCATAACGCATCCTACGAAGGATCGAGCACGGTTACTTCAAACACCCGTCGATCTTCTGCCGTGAATTTCCAGGCCATGCGCTTGCTAAACTCTACCCGATGTTTCCCAACCTCCAGAGCCTGAAACCCAAATGACCGGCGACCAGAATCAACAGCGTTATTACTCACGGTGCGAAGAAAATCATCCTCCACTAAGGCCAGGGCCTTAGGATCATAAGAGGGAACCCATTGCTCTCCTCGCGTCCGATCCTCCCATAAATGAATAAGAAAGGTTTCGGATATTGCTGTCTGAATTGGCTTTATTACAATGCGATCAGTACTCATACCTTTTCCTTAGACTAGAGAATGTTTATGGCCTTTACAGAAAAATCTCTATTTTCCTGTCAGCCAATCACGCTTTTGTGGGCAAACGAACACCTGGCCATTTTCTACATGCACATCGTAATTCACGACACAATAGCCCCCCCCATCAGGCCCAAACCCTGTCCGAATATCAAACTGCTGATGATGCCATGGACAAGCCACCACAAAACCCTTGAGTCTGCCCTTGCCTAATGAAGCCCCCTGATGAGGACAGATATCATTAATGGCAAAGCACCGGTCATCAATCCGGAAAAGCGCCAAGCTCTTGCCTTGCACTTTAAAGACACGCCCCTTGCCTTGCGGAAGGTCCTCAAGTTTCGCAACAAACACATATCCTTCTTTGGGACTTACCGGTTCCTGTCGTTCAGCTTCCATAAATTCCGAATTGCCACAAATGATATACGGCCTTAAGGGATAAACAAAGCAAACTTGAGTTGCTGGCCAACGGCAACGTTTTCTCGTGCAATAAAGCCCGCATTGGACTCAAGAATATAACGAGCATCATTGGGTGGAGGGCCATACCATGTGCAAGGATTATTTGAACAAGGAGGAACATCCTTTTCCACATGCACCACAATTTTACTTTCATCCACCCAAATCACATCAACCGGAAATTGAAATTCCTTCGTCCATACTCGATGAGGACCTGATTCCCCAAAAATATAGAGCATGGCTTCATCAGGGGGAAGCATCTGCCTAAAAGCCAAGCCAAACAGGAGCTTTTCAGGGGTATCCGCCACTTCAGCCTTAAGAGAGGCTCCACTAGGGAACTTCACAGTGAGAACTTGCGTCTGCCCGGGAGAATTAAATAATAAGGCTCCAGAAATCAATAACAATGCCATAATCACTAGGAAAAAAATTCGCTTTTTGTTCGTTCCGTCCTGCAATTTAAAAAACGACAGCATCGCCATATCTCACAATTCTTTTCCGAGAGACTAATCTCATTTGCAAATATCCTCCCATATCATAACTCTTACACAGAGCCTTTTGTATATTTCTCATTAATGGCCCATAGAAGTCCTCACCAGAATCGATACCAGTGGTTGTGGGGAATGGATCAAATCCATCCTGAGCTTTGCTAAAGAGAAGGCCAGCGGCGGCCTTTTTCCAATATTCAGATACATGAATTCCAACCCCAAGCAATTTACCTTGTAGCCGACTAAGAGTAAGATACCATTGAGATTGTTTTGGTTTTACCCGAAAAAGTTCTAAGGGAGGAGCTAAACATCTATCCAACCGCGACTTCTTACCAAAGGAGGATTCACATGCGCCACCTCTCTGTAATCGCCATGTTATTGGCACTCACCTTCTCTCCGACTACCAGCGAATCTGCGTATCCTGACGTCTCTTCGGCTATCGATCAATTTGTCTCACAAATCTACCCAAAAGGAAGTCGATATTTTTGGGTGGTGAACGATACCACCTCAGATCTGGCCAATGAAATTATTGTGGATATCAACACCTCGCTCCAAGTCATGCCAGAAGAAGATGCTAAACCCAATCGATTCCTACTTCTTCTCGTCAAAGGCAAGCTTATGGGAGCACAGAATATCCCATTGGGAGCAAAAGTCGATTGCCACAGTGAAGAAAAAGAAATCTAGGAATTCTTCTGGGGCTGTTGAAAAAAGCCGCCAACGGCGTTCCCTGCCTTCACGCTCGCCGCTGAAGCCAGCTTTGGCGCGCAAGCGGCCGTAGCGGCTCCCGGCCTTCGTAGCCGAAGCTACTTCGGCGGAGTAGGCTCGGCGCAGGCAGGGCACCAATTTTCCGTGCTCACCTACTGGAAGTACGCTCCGCGCGTCAAACAAGGGTTGTCCCACGGGATACGCCAAGCAATTGGCGGCCTTTCCTTCGGCAAAGCTCAGGACTGGACGAACGTTTTTGAACAGCCCAGATGCCTCAGACATCCAACGTGTTTGTGGGCTTATTTGCCCTTAAAAAAATGCTTACTCAACACGTCCCTTCTGGACAATAAATCTATTCCATACAAACTAGCCAAAAAAAAGCCCCGTTCCTCGGTGAAGGAACGGGGCTTTTTACATTCAGCCTAGCTAGTTAATGGTCACGTAACTAGGCGCTTATTACTACTTTAAAATCAGGAGTTGCCCACCTAAGTGAGCAGCATGCAGCTGACAGCTATATTTCAGAAGCCCAGAAGTCGTCACGTATGTAAGATCGCTCATGGGAATACCAATGTACTTGGTTTCCCCTGGCTTCAAGACAATTTTAATGTCCATTGACCATGGATCAACTCCGCTGGTTGCAGTTGAAAGAGTAAAGCCATGATCGGAGCTTAAGTTATTGGTAACCTTAAGCAAAACAGGACTTGACGCACGGCCCCCAGTTCCTGAGTTCACAAGATTCAAAACTTGCGTCGGGGGATACCATACTTTTTTGCCCCCAATTTCCATTGCGTTGAACTCAAGGTCAACTTGCATCTTGCTGAATTGTTGCCCTACAACTGAACCGGTCTCAAGATCACCGATTTCTACACCACCAGATTGTAACGCCCATGCGGCCGAAGAACCAGCTGCAATTAATACCGCACTTAAAAGGACGGATAGAAGCACTCTGTGCATCGCCTACCTCCTCGTGAGAAGCTTGTGGATAATGAAAGATTTACCTAAAAACGCAAGCCAATTTTCTTAATTAATTTCCAGAGCCATACAAAAGAGGGTTGGTTATAGCATAAGGTATCCTGTGAAGCAAGAACGTTTTTAGCTGAACGCCAACTTGTCGTATAAAATTCTCTAAAATTATTTCAAATCATATTTAGAAGAACCCCCTCATAGGAATTTACAACTAGTCTTTACTGCATACGTCTTCCTCATACCATTCCCTTCGATTTTTCTTATAACGATGCTTTTCGCCTCATATGACCTATCGCCGAGTTACAATGCCCCTCCTGAAAGGGATGTTCTTAGCTATAACTTTGTCATACAATGTTCACATAGCTGTTATGCTCCCGCTCCCAACCAATCGATGACTCTCCACCATGACCGGGAACCACCAGCGTATCTTCATCTAAAGAATAGAGCCGCTCTCGAATGGACTGGATAATGGCTCGACTGTCTCCACCCCATAAGTCCGTCCGACCTATTCCTCCACGAAAAAGTGTGTCACCTGATAAAAGCAGCTTTTGATCGTCAAAATAAAAGCAAGCAGAACCCGGGGTATGCCCAGGGGTATGCAGAACCGTTGCCGCATAGGGCCCGATGGCCATTTCCTCCTCATCGTGAATCCATTGATCAGGGGACGGAACAGCCGAATAGGGAATGCCAAACATTTGGCATTGGATCTCCAGCATATCCCAAAGATCCTTATCATAAGGATGTAAGCAGAGCGGCGCTCCCGTGGCGGCCTTAATATGTCCTGATGCAAGAAAATGATCGAAATGGGCATGGGTATGCAAAATGGCGCAGACCGTAAGACCTAAGGACTCAACTTCTCCAAGAATGCGTTCTGGATTTCCACC
>JAOUNC010000200.1 GCA_029881175.1 Nitrospirota bacterium
GGCTTCACGCCCTGGCGGACGCCGAAGAAGAAGAGAAAGCTGCCTATACGCAGTCGCATGCTTCGACAAATCGTCATACACAATGAGGGCATGTTTGCCACTATCACGGAAATATTCGGCCATGGTGACACCGGCATAGGGTGCAAAGAATTGCAGCGAAGCTGAATCACTGGCCGTAGCGGACACCACGGTTGTGTATTCCATGGCCCCATGATCTTCTAATGTTTTGACGACGCGTGCGACGGTCGAACGTTTTTGCCCAATCGCCACATAAAAACAATATACGTCCAAGCCTTTTTGATTGATGATCGTATCGACCGCAATCGCCGTTTTCCCCGTTTGACGATCACCGATGATCAATTCTCGTTGGCCTCGGCCGACAGGAATCATGGCATCGATAGCTTTCAAGCCTGTTTGCAAGGGTTCGCCAACTGATTGCCGATCCACCACACCTGGCGCCCTGATTTCAATCAGGCGGGTTTCCGTGGAATTGATTGGGCCTTTTCCATCAATGGGCATCCCGATCGCATCAACCACGCGACCCACTAGTGCCTCACCCACCGGCACTTCCGCGATACGACCGGTACGCTTAACAGGGTCACCCTCACGAATGCCGACGTCTTCCCCGAGCAACACGACACCCACACTGTCTTCTTCAAGATTCAAGGCCACGCCAAAGACACCGCCTGGAAATTCCAACAATTCCCCGGCCATGGCGCCTTCCAGCCCATAGACTTTGGAAATATTGTCACCCACTTGGATGACATAGCCCATCTCCTTGACGTCAACCCGTTGTTCAAAACCTTTAATCTTTTCCTTGATGATGGAGCTAATTTCTTCTGCTTTGATCTGCATGGATTACCCCTTCGTCAACTGATCCTGCATGCCGGCTAAGTGTCCCAGCACGGTATTGTCAAAAACTCGGCTGCCAATATATATTTTCAACCCGGCAATGAGATGCGGGTCAACGTCAAACGCAACTTCCACCTTCTGCCCGATCGTTTGAGTGAGTTCGCGTTTCACCTGTTCTTGCTCGGTGCTATCTAAGGCCTTTGCTGAACTGACTCGGACTTTTTGAATCCCCTTTTGCCGATCGGCCAATGTAGCAAATGCCTGGGAAATTTCAGGAAGAAACACCGCCCGATTATTTTTCAAGAGTTGATTCAAAAAATCACGCATCACCGGTGGAGCCTGCATACGCTGGCATAATTCCTCTAGCACCGCTTGTTTTTCTTCGAATGTAAAAACAGGTGAAGCCAACACATGCTTTAGGGCAGGGGTATCTTCTAGGCCTTGGGTTAGAGCCCCTAAGGCATTTCGTGCGGATGCGATGCCCGATTCATCGAGCAATTGGAAAAGCGCCGATGCATATCGACGCCCGATCATACTTTGGTTCACGATTTATAGAAAATCCAGGTAGCCCGTTTTGAATAGAATGGGGCGTGCAAGCGAGTAAAAGTACCATGGGGACCATAGCCTGTCAACAAAAAAGAGTAAACGGTAATAATGATTTTCCTCGGTAACGCAAGGTTACGAAGGAAGAGACTGAAGGGAAGCAGGGGCGTTGATGTTGAGAGAGGCGGATGCATGAACTTTCGTGGTCTGTATAATTCCGCCGCCGAGGACTCGATCGCCCTGATAAAAAACAGCAGATTGCCCAGGGCTTAGGGCCCGAACAGGGAATTCAAAGGTAACGCATATTGAAGTTTCACTATCCCAATGCAGTGTTGCCGGAACGGGCGGGGAACCATACCGAAATTTAACGTCGATACGTTGTCCTTCTTTCAAGTTTTCTCGTGAAAAGATATTGAGATCGGCGACCTGACAGGTTGTGGTATCCAAATCTTCCGGAGGACCCAGGACGACTAAGTTGAGATCCGGAACCACCCGCTGGACATACACCCGATTCCCGGTGGCGATCCCTAACCCTTTCCGTTGCCCGGGGGTATAAAAGGCCACGCCTTCGTGTTGCCCAAGCTCATGACCCTCAGCATCCACAAAATTTCCCGGATTCGTCGCTTGCGGGGCATGCTCTTTGAGGAATTCCCGGTAATCCCCTTGAGTGACAAAACAAATTTCCTGGCTTTCCTTCAACTCTTCAACCGGCAGCCCCATGGCTTCGGCTTCGGCCCAGACTTGCGGCTTTTCCACGTCCGCCAGAGGAAACAGCATCTTGGAGAGCCATTTAGCGGGAATACGATACAAGAAATAGGATTGATCCTTTTTGGCATCTCGGCCACGTGCCAGAAAAGACGTGCCAGCTTCATCGCGTTGAAGGGTGGCATAATGGCCAGTGGCGATAAAATCTGCCCCGAGTTGCTCGGCTACCCGGAATAAGCCCCCGAATTTCACACGTTCATTACACCGGACGCAGGGATTAGGGGTAGTGCCCTGAAGATAGCCACCAATAAAATCATCAATGACCCCTTGCTGAAATGCCTCCCGGGTATCAATGACTTGATGCGAGATGCCCAAGAGTTCGGCCACATGCTTGGCGATCCCAACCTTACAGCATCCGCGCTCCTGCCAACGCTTGGAAGTTGTTGCCTCATCCTCTTCTTCCCACACCTTAAGGGTCACACCAAGAACTTCGTAACCCTGGGCCTTTAAGAGTTTGGCCGCCACAGAGCTATCCACGCCGCCACTCATCCCTAACACGACTTTTTTGGCGACCGATAGGTTCATTTCAGACTTAAGGGCTCAGAGGCCACTTTGGTCGATTCTTTGGCCGAAGACGTTTTGCCTTGTCCGTTTGACAACACACGGTCTTCCACATCCATGTCTAATTTGGGGGCCACGCCCATATCGCATTCCCCTTGGAAATAGACCCCTTCTTCCATCGCAAACATAGGCGTATGCACATCCCCAATGAGCACGGCAGGTTTCAGAAGTTGGATTTTTTTGTTGGCGGTAATAACCCCTTCAATCCGGCCGCTACTCACAATTGTTCCACCAGTGATCGTTCCTTTAATGAAGGCCGTTTCACCAATAATCAGGGTATCATCAATTGTGATTTCCCCTTCAAAATTCCCGTCCACCCGCACCGTACCTTCAAATTGGGCTTTGCCCTTAAAATCTACACCTTTTCCAAGAAAGGTGTAAAACTCTTGCCCAAAACCTGGGCCCTCTTTAGACTTGTCCTTATCACCCCACATATTCCCCTCCTCTTCATCCAGTATTTGACTCTCGGGTGGCGAGCCAGGAACTCCTCATCCCCAATTATTTCCCCAACCTGTCCAATATTATGAAATGCATTTATTTCACCTTTACAGCTTCTTCAACGGAGACGACGAGTTTAGACCCGAGGCCTTTTCGTTCACCCTTTTGCGGCATATTGCAAGATCCATTAAACATCACCCCTTCATCCATGGAAAGCAGTGGAGTGGTAATCGTCCCATCAAACACCGCCGGACTTAAGAGTTTTACACGATTTTTTGCTAAAATTTCCCCGGTAATTCGACCTTGACAGGTGACAGTCCCCGCTTCGATTTTGGCCGTGATGACCGCTTTTTGGCCGATGATCAAATTCCCATCGGTATAAATTTCCCCCTCCAAACGCCCATCCACCCTGACCGTGCCTTGGTAGCGGATCGTCCCCTTAAAAGCGACCTCTTCCCCAACAAAGGCAATGATGTCGCCGGATTCTTCATGATTACTTGAAGCCACTGGGCTTGAAGCAACTGGTAATTTCTCCGCATTTTCCTGGGCTTCAGCAGTATTTTTCCCAAACATGGGACCCCCTCCCTCATTGAATGACTTGATGCCAAACTGCATCCGTTCTGTTATTCCACAACATCTAAAATTAGATAAAAACAACTAAGCAATAGCACCCTTTATGCATTACTGCGCTTTGGAAGCCCATGCTACGTGGGGCATCTATTCAAATTCTATTCCAGAATAAGCGCCGTTACTCGGTCTAATTCCTCATCTGAATAATAGTGAATGACGAGCTGTCCTCCCCGACCTCCCGTTTTCACCTGAACCTTGGTGCCAAAATGCCTTCGCAGCTGATCTTCTAAATTTTTGAATGTATTCGGCTCCACCTTAGAATGCCTGACTGCATTTCCATTTTTTTTCCCGGCAACCAGCTGCTCCGTTTGTCTCACCGAAAGTTGCTCTGACACAATGCGCTTGCCGATCTGAAGTTGGATACTGGGCGAAGAAACACCGGCTAAAACTTTGGCATGCCCCAGACTTAAATTTCCGGATTCAATGAACTGCTGAACTTCTTTGGGGAGCGTGAGAAGGCGAAGAATATTCGCAATGGTAGAACGATCTTTCCCCACAGAACTTGCAACGAGGTCCTGCGTTAAGCCAAATTCGCCTATTAAACGAGAATAGGCTTTGGCTTCTTCCATAGGATTGAGGTTTTGGCGCTGAATATTTTCGACCAACGCGAGGGCCAAGGATTTTTCATCGCTTGAATTCCGAACAAGGGCTGGAATTGTTGCCAATCCGGCAAGCGTTGCCGCCCGGAAACGGCGCTCTCCCGCGATAAGTTCATACACTCCATCCCCTTTGCGCCGAACAACAATAGGTTGTAGGACCCCATGCTCCTTAATTGACTGTGCCAATCCTTCTAATTCGTCTTCGACAAAAATGGTCCGGGGTTGGTATCGATTGGGAATAATCTGTTTCAGGGGGACCAGGGAAATAGCTTGCCCATCCTGCTCAACTTTCCAAACCAGCGTCTTTTTTTCGGGAAGCAGAGCCTGGAGGCCCTTACCCAATGCTTTCTTTTCCATTCGCGAGTATCTCCTTGGCTAGGTCAAGATAGGCTTTGGACCCACTGGAAGCCGCATTATACGACAACACAGGCTTTCCGTGACTAGGGGCTTCTGCCAACGCCACATTTCGAGGAATAACGGCTTGAAACACTTTATCCTTAAAAAACCCTCGAACTTCATCTTGAACCTGTCGTGAAAGATTAATGCGAGAATCATACATCGTCAACAAAATGCCTACTTGGTCCAGATCGGGGTTAAAGGAATCTCGAATTCGGTCAACATTTCCCATAAGCCGCCCGAGCCCCTCCATCGCATAATACTCGCATTGCACAGGTACAATCAGGGCTGAAGCGGCGACCAAGGCATTGATGGTCAACAAGCCAAATGCAGGAGGACAATCAATAATCACAAAATCCTGATTTTGAATTTCACCCACGATGTCTCTCAAAATCGACGCTCGATCAGCCAGATTAGATAGCTCTATTTCAGCCCCAACCAAATCTCCTTTTGAAGGAATAAGACTCAGACCATGAATGCACGTAGGCATAATTGCTGAATCTATAAGTTTCCGCTCCATGAGACATTCGTAAATCGTCTCTTCTTTTGGTTCAACGGATACCCCACTAGTGGCATTGGCTTGCGGATCCAAGTCAATCAGCAAGACCGCCTTGCCGAAAGTGGCCAATGCAGCACTAATATTAATAGCTGATGTAGTTTTACCCACACCACCCTTCTGATTCGCAATGGCTATAATACGCTTCACTCAGAATCTCACGACATGAAATGGATGCGATGAAATAACATAACTAATTGTTTCACAAGACATTAAATTTCTTAAAACTACATTAATACAAAGGCACAGAGGAATAAATTTTTCGCCATTGTTCCACGTGGAACATAGAAAATGGAGCAGTTGAGTAATTTGGGCTGATTCCATAAATCGTCGTTGGTAGAGTACAATCATCAACCAGAGAAATGGTCAAAAAATTCCGCCCTGCCCTGAGCTTTGTCG
>JAOUNC010000201.1 GCA_029881175.1 Nitrospirota bacterium
GAGAAGGCATTCAGCAGGCCGCTCTTCGGGTGGGGCGAGATCCTTCCACCGTTCAGCTTGTCGCGGCGACCAAGACGGTGGCTGCACAGCAGCTAGTCGAAGCCTATGTCGCGGGAGTGAGAATTTTCGGTGAGAATCGGCTACAGGAAGCACAAGAAAAGATTCCGGAAGTTGGCCCTCGCCAAGGGCTGGCGTGGCATTTCATCGGGCGTATGCAACGCCGAAAACTCAAGGATATTGTCGGGAACTTTGCCCTGCTGCATTCCGTAGAAAGTGTGGAGCAAGCGCGGAGCATGCAGGCCATCGCCGAAACATTGGGCATTAAGCAAGAGATTCTCCTTGAAGTGAATGTCGCAGGGGAAGATTCCAAAGGAGGATTTGCCCTCCGGGATATGCCAGACGTCCTACGACAAATTGGGCATCTCCCACATGTGGTTATTCGTGGGTTGATGACTCTTCCCCCGTTTCACGACGATCCGGAGGATGCCAGGCCCTATTTTTCAGCGTTGTGCCATTTGCGTGATGACCTTGCGCAAGAGAGCTTGCCGCAGGGTGGGGTACTGGAATTATCAATGGGCATGTCCCATGACTATCATGTTGCGATTGAGGAGGGAGCCACGATGGTACGGGTTGGCACGGCCATATTTGGTGACAGGCGATAATTTACGACATGGGCAAGGAGCTTAATCTCTAGATAATCATAAAGGAGTGCCATGGATTTTGCGGGAAGTGTCTTAGGAAATATGTTAGCCGGCATTGCTGAAGTGATAGGGATGATTCTCACGTTATATATGTGGGTGGTCATTATTCGGTCCTTGATCTCTTGGGTGAATCCGGATCCGTATAACCCCATCGTGCAATTTTTACAACGAGCGACCGATCCGGTCCTCTATCAAATTCGGAAACGTCTGGGAATGGGAAGCATGGGATTTGATTTTTCCCCGATCATTGTTATTCTAATAATAATCTTTCTGCAATTTGCGCTGGTCGGCTCTTTAAAGGATTTAGCCATGAGATTGCACTAAGGAGTGCAGGGAAAGGAGATGGGATGAAAATTACACCATTGGATATTCAACATAAAGTGCTGGAGACGCAATGGCGGGGGTATCATAAAGCCCAAGTCGATCAATTTTTAGAAGAAATTGCCGAGTCGGTCGAAGAACTCACCAAAGAAAATTTGGTGATGAAGGAAAAATTATCGTCCAAAGATGAAGAGCTCGGGCAGCTCAAACGAGCGGAGTCCACATTAACGAGTACCTTAATTTCGACACAGTCGTTTGTGGATCAACTGAAGCGTGGCGCGCAGCGGGATGCTGATCTCATCGTGAAGGAAGCCGAATTAAAAGCAGAAGAAATTCTGTCACAAAGCCGCACAGAGCTCGTGGAAATGCGACGGACCATCTCTGGTCTCCGGCAACAGCGAGCGTTAGTGTTGGACCGTCTTCGTTCGACATTGAGTTCCTTCCGGCGATTGGTCGAGGTCGAAGAACAGCCAGATCCATCTTATGATGCTTCCTTTGAAGACGGGCAGGACTTACCAGAGACTGAAGCCCATGAATTGAATGTGGAGCCCACGTTGCATCGAGAAGCGGGATAATCCTTCCCTTCTTCTGATGAATTTGTGGATGCCACCGATTCCATTTCGCGTATTCTCCGTGAAGGCCTTCGAACACGAGTGTTCCCAGGCGCCGTGCTATTTGTCCGCCACAAAGGACAGATCCGTGTTCATCGGGCCATAGGGCAGATTTCCTCTCTTCCAGATTCCCCTCCAGTTCAAACGGACACGATCTATGATCTGGCTTCCCTGACGAAGCCCCTCGTGACTGTCTCCTCACTTCTCCTGCTTGTTTATGCGGGAAAACTGGAACTTTCCCAAACCTTAGACACTTTTTTGGAAGAGACCAAAGGCGCTCCTCTCGGCCAGATTGCTTTGGGAGCCTTGCTGTCTCATCAAAGCGGGCTTCCAGCATGGCATCCTTTTTACCAATCGTTCCCTCCGGTTTTTCCAGCCGAATCTGAATTTCGCCAACACAGAAACCAGGATGTGCTGGCGATGATCCTCAAGGAGCCGATTGACCAATCCCCCTTGAAACGCAGTGTGTATAGCGACCTGGGGTATATGCTGCTGGGATTCGTCATTGAACGAATGACAAGCCAGTCACTAGCGGAATTCTCACAAAAGCAGATTTTTAAACCATTAGAGGCGGCCCCCCTGACTTTTGGCATGCACTATAGCCAAGGGAATGCATTAGACAAATTTGCGCCATCAGAAGAAGATCCATGGCGTGGTCGATTTCTTCAAGGCGAAGTGCATGATGAAAATGCGGCGGCCCTTGGGGGCATTGCGGGGCATGCCGGATTATTTGGGACGGCTCAGGCTGTGGGGCAAGTCACAAAAGCATGGTTGGATGGCTATACAGGCAAGCCGAGTATTTTTCGGCAAGATTTAGTCAGGCAGTTTGTGCAAGCTCAGCCTGGAACCAGTTGGGGGTTGGGGTGGGATACCCCCTCTCCCCCTTCGTCCTCGGGACAATGGTTTTCGCGTGAATCATTCGGACATTTAGGATTTACGGGTACGTCGATTTGGATTGACCCCTTTCGAGAACTGGAAGTCATCTTTCTGTCAAACCGTGTCCATCCCACCCGCGACAATCAGGCCATTAAAACCTTCCGGCCTCATCTGCACGATGCGATCATTCAGGATCTTGAAAAATGGCCCTGAGAAGGTGTCTTGGGTTCTTTGTCAGCATAAAAAAATGGTTTTGCCACATTTTGTGGGTTTGTCTAAGTCATGCCGCAAATGCTTGATATTTGACTCCCTATCAAGGGGCTGATAGGGTGGCTGATGGTGGGTGTGATGTGTTGGCCCTCATTCTAAGCGGTCATTAAGGAAACTTCCCTTAATTCTTCTCCTCTAGTTCTTCATCACGAGCCTGCTGCCTTTCCTACTTTCCTGCCTGTTACAATGGGTGTTTTTGCGTAAATCCTGGAGAGAAAATTGTGCGGTTCTCTCCAAGATTCTGATTGCATGTTGAAGGGGGTCTGATTCTTGATCTCCACCAATATACGTAGCCGTGATGAATTGTCACAAATCTGCTGTGAGGGGCTGGAAAGAAAGAGGAAGGAAATTATGAACGTGGAGACAGTGGTGCTGTTAGGTCAAGGTGTCCGTCTTGTTGTGTCCACTTTGCGCGAAAACGATGATGCTTTTCGATGCCGAGTGTTTGAGGCCAATGTTCGGGAAGATGAGCCCTTGCACTATCGGGTTATTTCGGATGGATTTGAAGGGGTAACGTGCTTGGGAGCTCAAACCGGTGCCTATAATTACGCGAGGCGTGTGTATCCGGCTTTTGCGGAAAAGATGAAAAAACCACCGTATTTGATTTGGAATGGCCCCATGAGGAGTGCTTGAGCGTTGAGAAAGGTGCTGCGGAGCGGGAAGGCTGATTGAACATGATATGTGTTTTGACGAACGGAGGTTGGCATGAAGTTAACGATGAAATGGGGCGGTAAGAGTCAAAAGTCTAAAGCTTGCCGAGCCACGCAGAAAATACGGTGGGACCTGTTGGGCATTCCTGATCCTCGAAAGGGCCCTGTTCCTAAATCGATTGAAGAAATCAGGAGACAAGCTCAAGCCATTTCTAGTCTAGGGCTGGGTCAAGACTCGCAGAGTACGTCGGCCGGGGAAAAATTAAAAAAGGTAAGCCTTTCCAGCACGGGAAAGCCAACTAGAAAGCCTAAACCGGAAGCGAAAGCTTCCTGACATCGCCCAATGTGTGAGTGGTCAGACACAAAAAAATCTAAATATTTGGCCTGGTTTTGCCTAGCTGGGTTGTCTCAGTAATGCGGTTCAGGCCGAGGTGTCTAGATAATCCACCCAGGTTTCTTTTTCGGCGAGGTATTTTTGGCCTTTGAAGTTGAGTCTGGTGCGCATTTTGACGAAGCCTAACGCACGGAGTTGATCCACAATATCTTTGGTTGTTTCATGCACGGTTCGATGTATCCGCGAATTGAGGGTTAAGGCCTCATACATGATTGACCCGTTATACCCGCCTTCTACCCGTTTTATCGGGACCAACCGATTAAAGTATCGATCACTAGGATCGGTCCCTTCCAATTGATGCTTTTCCACAACCGCATTTTTGACTCGAAAGGATAAGGGGAGAGAAGTCATAGATGTTGGCTCCGGTTATTGAGAGATAGGACAGTGCCGTATTCCTCGGTGAAACGTGAATGCAGGGTAGAAGACTCAAGTCGGGATTATAGGGCGCGCTGGAAAGGGCTGCAAGTCTGGTTGACTTCGGCCAGAATCGGCACGTACCCTTCAAAACGCCTAACAGGGCTTTCTGAACTAGTCCGCCAACGGCGTTTGTACCTCTTCTTGGCCATGGTTGCGTACTTCAACCTGTACGCTTTGTGCCCTCAACGGAATGACATTAGCCCTGCGCGGCGTTTCCTTCGGCATAGCTCAGGACAGGACTGGATGGTAATTTTGGGAAAGGGCTTTTGAGAGACAGTTCGGTTGCAGGAAAGGTCGTGTGGCGCTATGAACCGCGAGTCATTGCTTTCAGATATATCAATTAATCTTCCCAATAGTCTGACCGTTCTCAGGATTCTCTTAGTCCCTGTTTTTGTTGGACTTTTACTTTATGGCCATTACGATATCGCGCTGATCATTCTTCTGATCGCCGCATTGACCGATATTCTGGATGGGATGGTCGCTCGTATGACCAACCAGCAGACTCGCCTTGGTGAATACCTGGATCCTTTGGCGGATAAGCTGTTGTTGATGTCGGCCATTGTGACCCTGTCCGTGCTGCATTTCATTCCGATTTGGGCCGTGATTGTGGTCGTAAGTCGGGATGCGATTTTATTAGCCGGCACGATTCTGGCCAATTTGACTGAAATTGATATCGATATTTCCCCAACCAGCTTGGGAAAGGGTACCACGTTTGCCCAAATTTGTTACGTCATTGCCATGATGTTGCAGGTGAACGAACAGGTGCCTGTCTTCCTGGTGGATGCGTTGCTATGGGTGATGGTGATCATGACGGTGGGATCGGGTGTTCATTATTTGCTGCGTGGGATTCAGCATTTGAATGCCTCCAATGAAAAACAGGATTCAAGGGGTGCATAATCATGAATCGAGAGCGAGTTGGCGATCAGTTAGTCGAGGCGAAGGTGGTGTCGTCAGACGATTTGGCCCAAGCTCTGACGATTCAACGGGCCGAAGGCGGGCGGCTCGGGAGTATTTTAGTACGCATGGGCGTCCTGTCAGAATCCACATTATTGGAATTCTTAAGCCAGCAGTATGGGGTTCCCACTATAGACCTTTCCACCTGTGCTCTTGATCATGCCCTCTTGGCCATTCTGCCTCTGTCTCTTGTTCAACAACATTTGGTTGTGCCCGTCCAGAAGACTGCTTCCCGTTTAACATTGGCGATGGCTGACCCGACGAATGCCTCGTTGTTAGATGAGCTTCGATTTCGGACGGGTCTCCCTATTACGCCCATGGTGGCGACCGAGTCGGATATTTGCACCACAATTCGTCAGGCTTATGACCGGCCCCAGAATGGCTCATCCTCAAATGGGACTATCTCGGCAGGATTTGGAAAAATCAATTCCGAGGCTAGTCAGGGAGGCCGCCAGCCCGCAATTGCTCCACCCAAGTTTGACAGGGGCCAAGATCCGAAGCCTGGCCTTGATGCTCATTCGGCCTCGGTTGCGAAAC
>JAOUNC010000202.1 GCA_029881175.1 Nitrospirota bacterium
AGAAATGCCTTGCGGCAGGAATGGATGATTACATTAGTAAACCGATCAAACATGAAGAGCTCGCTCTCATAGTCGTCAAATGGTTGCCTGTTCAAGAAAAGACTCACCCGAAGATTGAGGAAGGGGGGTATGTCTCGCGAAACTCGGAAGATGTCCCCGCAAATGCCGAAACAGATGACCCAGTTGCCTGGATTGGCCAGAGGCAGCTCGTCGAATCTGTCCTTTCGGCGCAATTGGTTGCGGATTGGCAGGCAGCTGGGGGTAAGGAGTTTGTGGCCAAATTGGTCAACCAGTTTGTTCAGGATGCCACGAAGAGTGTGGACAATCTTCAAGTCGCTTTAGACTCTCAAAACGCTAACGATGTCCTAGAAGCGGCCCATGGCTTGAAAGGGATGGCTGCGAATATGGGTCTAAAGCAGTTAGCCATGTTGGCGCATCAATTGGAGACCCATGGGCGTGAACAGAATCTTCTGAAAAGCGCTCCACTATTTGAATCGATGCAAAACGAATTTGTCAGAATTCACAGAGCGTTGCAACAATTGCTCAACCAGGAGCAGCCTCTCTCTCGATAGTTCCCTCTATACCTCTAAAGATTTCTTGGCCAAATCTGCTGAGTGATCCTCTTCAGACTCGTGAAGGGCGAAACGCAAGGGGGGGGAAGCTAGAAGTAAAAAGTGAGATGCAAGGAGTAAAGAAAAGAGACTAAGGAAATCGGGTAAATACGAAAGAGAGGGAAATCTTATCTTGTATCTTTCTTCTTACGTTTTACATCTCACTTTCCTCTTTTTACTTTCCACCTCTCACGAAATTTTAGCGTGCGGGAAATTCAATGGTCACGTCGGCATTGTTGCTTTGTGGAATGGTGACTGTCTGGTGGATGGTGCCTAAAGTCCTATGCCAGATGGCGAGGCGGTGGGTGCCGGGTGGAAGGTTGGGGATAGAAAAGGCTCCTTGAGAATCAGTTAAGGCATGAAAGGGGTGATCAAATACCTGGATGTAGCCCATCATGAAGGGGTGCTTGTTGCAGGAGATGGTCATGAGGCCGGGTTGCTTCATGACCTTCTTGATGCCTTTGGATTGCGGTAATAACACCACATTGAAAAAGGCCCGGGTTTCCGTGCGAATATGGGTGTTATGCAGAATGGGATCAAAGTTTTTCACTTCCAGTAGCTGTTTGACCGAGCCAATCGCAATAGGCGGCTGAAACACGCATTTTTCGTTCTGGACGATTAAGGGATCCCCTATGGAGCTGAGGCGAGTCCCAGACAATCCCTCTACGCTCACCACCACCTGGGCCAATCCCCCATCATCACTGACGACAACTGGAAAAATTTTGCGGATGTTTCCACAGGTCTCGACGTCTTGGGTAATAACCTGTTTTTCTGGTTGAGGAATCAGGCCATGATAGAGAATTCTCCCGTTCAGGGTAGTCGTCGGTGAATTTTCCGCCTGCGCGAAATTCAAGGCACCGGCTAAGATCAGCATCATGGTATACGCAGAGATTCGTACCTGGGACTGGAGATGGTCGTGGAAGTTAGTCATGACTTTTGTGACTCACAAAGCGGAGTAGGGTGAATATCTGTATCGATATAAGATTCTAGTCTTTATCGGGTTGTTTTTGTGGGAAGCTAAGGAGTGGCTAATGGTGGTGACCCTGGACGGAGGAAACATTGGCAAGGCTTTTATGTCTTTCCAGCACATTATGGCGATTGTGATAAGGATAATAGGTAATTCACAAGGTGCCAGATGTCTTCCGGGTGGGGGGTGAGAGCTTCACGGAACGACGCCATGGGAGACCCATCCAATCCCGTCAGAATGCTTTGGGCAATATCAGATGGCTGATGACCATTCTTAAAAGAAGACGGGTGGCTGAGGTCCGGAGGGAGGACGTTTAATTCCCGGCGGTCTCGGAGTTCTCCCTGGTCATACAAGCCTCCCGGTTGCATGGCTTGGGGGCCATGGCATTTGGCACAATCTAACAAGTCATACACTTCTCGACCGCGGTTCACACTCTCTGTTGTGGCAGGGAGTGGGCCGGGTGCTAAAGCAATCGGGGTTCTGTCGGCTTCCTGATACAGGGGTGAAAAATGTTTCACATACCTGACAATGTCCCATCTGGCAGCTTCAGATAACCCACGAAAAGACGGCATGTAACCGGGGATGCCTCTGCTGATCGTTTTATAAAGATCGTCATCGGTCGGGAGTTCTCCCGATGGGGTCGACCGGAATTTGAATTCCCCTCCAGTGAAATCTCGTGGGCGTGGCGCGGAATAGGCACCAAGGTAGAAAGCGTCTGGGCCATCGCCTTGCCCTGTGTTTCCATGGCAGAGGAGACAGGCATGTTCATAGAGACGCTTGCCTCGCGCAACAGAATCCGAAACGTCGGTTGGGGATTCAGCTCCACACAAAGGAGTCAGGCCGAAGGTAAATCCCACCACCATGCCTACCGACAGGGCGAAGGCTGTGAGGCGGCGAGGCCGCTTAAAATGCCACATCGGCGCCCACAAAAAAGGCATTGCGAAAATTCCTTTCAGGAGCATGGCCTCCCTGTGCTTGTCGTAGATTGATGTCGTCGCGGAGAAACACCGCTATATTCGATCGCAGATAATATTTGGCGATGAGGGCTAAGAGAGTAGTATTGGTTCGTTGAGTACGGAGACCACCTGCATGAAGATGGTCAAAGCGGATCCCAAACAAGATCCGATCTGTAGCGAGCACATTGGCCTCTACCGTCAAGCCCGTGGCGGTCGAATCAAATGAATTTTTTAGGGAAGCCGGAAGATCTGTGACCTGGTCTACGACAAAGGCCGCATAGACATCCACCAGGTCATATCTCACATTGGCTGCGAATCCGTAACGACTCCAATTCACATCCGCCATGGTCGAGACCTTGGCATTATTGCTACCGAAGTACGCAAAGCCGGAAAAATTGGCCGAAAAATAGTTGCTTTGAGCCAAATCGAATCGCGTCATGACATACCAGTCTTTGGGATTGTTGGAGTCGCCAAAGGGTTCGTTCGCGCCGTTGAGAATGCCCACCTGATACAAAAACCAGTCTCCGAACGGGCGCCCATGAATGTCGAGGCCCATCTCAGCTACGGCGTGAAAAAGCGATGGGGCCGTTGGCACGATCGCGGTTCCACTCCGGTCAAATAAGCCGGAAAATTTACTGGCAAATGCGGCTGGGGTGAGGCCAATGCGATTAATCGTGGGAAGCATAAATGACCCATTGTCGACGGAATCGTCTCCCACCAGTTCAAACTGTTGGCGAAGCGTGGCATACGACGAATAGGCGGATGGATCAAATTTTCCTATTCGTAGGTGGGCCCAATCATGTTGGCCGATATTATTGAAGGTCACGAAGGCGCGTTCAACCCCGGTTTCACCTTCTTCGAGATTGGATTCGACTTCGGCAAAAAATCCGACATTGTTCGTAATCGTGCCAGCGGTCAAGAGACTAAATACTTCTGGAAAGCCTAATTCGGTTCGGTCTTCGGGATTGCCATCGATGTTGGTCCCTGAAGCATGGCGGGCATAGTCAGTCGTTTGAAGGATATTCCCCCGCATGCGGAAGCCAAGATAATTCGTGACGTCATCCAGCGTCAGATCACCCAGTCGCGATTTTTTGATGGTGTCGCCGTCTTCGGTGCCCGGCAGTTGGTACCCATTTTCTAAAAACCTTTCGCCCGTTCGATTGAGTCGAGGGACGCGCGCATGACAGACCGTGCAGTTCACGTCATACTTTCTCGCAAAAGCTGGAATGGCTTGGGCCTCTGGTGTAGAGAACAGGGGACTGAGGAAGATGACGCCGGCAAGGAGCAGTAAGTGCTTGGCTATAGTGGTACAGAGAGGTTTCACGGGAATCGTCGGCGAGAAGGGGCGAAACAGATCTGAGGTGAAGGCACTAGATAAAATATGAGGGAAGGTGGGTTTTATGTCAAGAAAAATGCCAAAAATTCTCCTCAACATGTATTGCCGAATGAATAGGATATCTGTGGGAGGATCGGCATCTTCTAGAATGACGTTACCTCATTTTTGGGATGTAATATCAGGAAAGATGACGAGCCGTGAATTTCGAGAACACCACCATTGACGCAGACCCCCAAGATCCGCGATAGATTTCATTCGAGCATCAAAAAACCCTGTTGATTTGCTAAGATACGGGTGCCCGCCCACTGAGCCACTTCTCACCAACGAGGAGAAACAACTGATGCCTCAGACCGTTCTCCCGTTCAAACTTGAAGTTACCGACGGGTAACTTCCCGCCCATGGAGGCCTTTGGCGCTCTTCGGGGATTTTCTCCAGGCGATGACTGTGCCTCAGCGACTTGATGCGGCCTTACCTGCCCCCGTTAGCCGTGTGGGCTAGCATCTCTTCCAATTTGTCGAGTCTCTCTTGCTGATGTTTGTACGGTGGGGAGTGAACCCTGGTGGATCTGCGCCAGATTCGTGAGGACGTGGGCTTGCGAACCGCATTGCGCTTCCCTGGCCTCCCCAGTGCCGAGGCCACAGGCCATTGGCTGCGGCGCATGGGGGAGAAGACGGGCGTTGAAGCGGGACTCGATCACGGATGATACCCTTGATCTTGATGCCACGCAGGTTGTCGCAGAGAAGCAGGAAGCCCACTGGACCTATAAGGGGGAGTGCAGGGCTACATGCCGATGCCGGGGCCGTTGGTGGACAATGGGCTGGTCATTGGAGAGGAGTTCCGCGAAGGTCATGAGCCCCCGGCCTCCCGCAATCTTGCATTCAACCAGGCCTGTGCGGCGCAGATGCCCCAAGGCAAACGGAGCAGGCGGCGCTTGCGGCGATCCAGGCCTCCCAGAGGCAGTTCTATCAGGATAGACTTCTCGCCGAAACCGTGCATTGTATGGCCAAGACCACGCACGCCTTTCGTCTCATCGTGTTACGACGACCGGTGCAACAGGACCTGTTTGCCGCTGAAGCCCCCAGCCTACGCTACACACTGATTGCGACGAACCGCGAAGGCCCTCCTGCGGAGATTGTGTCGTGGTATAACCATGGAGAGTCGCATCAAGGGAGTGTTGTATAATTATTTTTTAAAGGGCAAATATGCTCACAGACTCGTTGGATGTCTGAGGCCTAGGGGCTGTTCAAAAGGGTTCGTCAAGTCCTATCCTGAGCTATGCCGAAGGAAAGGCCGCCAATTGCTTGGCGTATCCCGAAGGTGGCCACCTATTGTCTGGCTCATCCTGAAAGGTGAAACCATTGTTAGCGCGCAGAGCGTATTTCCAGCACGTGAGTACGGAAAACAGGCGACCTGCCTGCGCCGAGCCTACTTCGCCGAAGTAGCTTCGGCTACGAAGGCCGGGAGCCGCTCCGGCCGCTTGCGCGCCAAAGCTGGCTCCAGCGGTGAGCGCGAAGGCAGGGAAGGCCGCTGGCGTCTTCTTTCGCATTGGCGTATTAGCCTACAACCTGTTTGCGCTGTTTAATCTATTGGCTTTTCCCCAGGCCTGGCGTCGGTACCAAGTACGCACCGTACGCTGGCGTCTGTAGCGGATGGCAGGCAAAGTAGTTCGGCATTCCGGTCCGGTAATGCTCAAAGTGCTGTAATGGTAGTGGGGCCTGAGTGAAGATATTTGGACGCGTTGTGTGAAAGCCGTTCAGACGTAAGCCGAGGCAGAAGTGAGCATAGAGGAGATAGAAGCTTGAAGGGAGTCGTCTGCCCACATAATGCCGGTCGAGCCCATGATGGGA
>JAOUNC010000203.1 GCA_029881175.1 Nitrospirota bacterium
TGAGCATCTCCGAAATACACCGATTTCCCTTCTGCTCGCTCGCCATCGACAAGAGCGGCATCACGGTCGATGGCGACATACGGCACATTCATTGACTCCAGAATATAGCCGATCCTATGACCCATTCGACCGAACCCGGCCAGAATGACTGGCTTGTTGTCATGCTCTCTCATACCTATATCAAAATAAGGGATCGGAGTGATACTTTTACCAATTGGCGAAGATATCCGGAAAGCTAATTTCTCGAGCGCTGGGGTAGCCAGCATACTCAGCAGAACAACAATAAGAAGATGTTGAAATAAGGTTTCATCTAAAATCCCCATCCCTTTCGCTAAGGCAAACAACACCAACGCAAATTCACCACTTTGAGCCAAGAGCAAGGCTGCGGAAATAGCTGCCTTGTCCTGTATGCCAAACACACGTGATAAAGGCCAGAGCGTGATAAATTTGACCGTCATTAACGCGACCACAACACCTAAAAGGACAAGAGGCGTATCTAAAAAGAGGTTGAGATTGAGGGACATCCCCATAGACATAAAAAACAGCCCGAGCAACAAACCTCTAAAAGGCTGGATCTCGGCGATAATCTGGTGGCGATACGATGAATCCGCAATCAAGAGGCCAGCAATAAATGCCCCCATCGCCATCGATAGGCCAAGACGCTCCATGGCTTGTGCTGAACCCAAGACCAACAGTAAAGCCGATGCGGTAAATATTTCAGGGGAACCAAACCGGGCAAGTCTATTCAGGGTGGGATTCAAAATATATCTGGCGGTGATAATAATGAGGATAAGAATGATGAGCGCCTCAGCGAATGCCAGAACAACATCTTCTGCTATCGTTAACTCCGGTGAGGCCGTCAAGGAAACAAACGCCAGCAATGGGACAACCGCCAGATCTTGCAACAGTAATACGGCAACAGACGGTCTTCCGAATTCTGAAGAAAGCATCTTCCTTTCCGTCAACAATTGAAGGACAAACGCTGTTGAGGACAGGGCTAAGGCCGACCCGATTAACAGCGAAATTTTCCACGAAGTATGAAGGATTTCATGGGCTAGGATCGTAATCAATCCTCCGGTTAGGAGAACCTGAAGCGAGCCAAGTCCTAACACCAACCCCTTCATTTTCCACAGACGAGATGGGTTAATTTCTATTCCGATGACAAACAACAGGAGCACGACGCCCAACTCAGCCAGGTGCGCAATCTCATCGAAATTCTCGATATATCCCATCCCTGATGGTCCTAAAACGATCCCCGCGACCAAAAACCCGGGAATAGCCCCCAGACCTAAGGATTGAAACAACGGGACAGCAATCACTGCCGCAGTTAACAGAACGATCGTATCTGTCAAATATTCCATATTCACAGACAGCTTCTCATTGATGGCTTGACAGTATTTCCATATCCAAACCGCGGGTGTCCTTATCCATGGGCTGCTGTCAACACACGATCACCATAACGCCCATAGAACCACTTCATCATAAAAGGCGGCAAAAGTGTGGTGAAGGCAATGACGATGACCATACCCGCATAAATCTCATTGTTGAATATTTTGCTGACTCTTCCTAACTCGGCAAAAATGAGACCGACCTCACCACGGGGGATCATGGCCATAGCGATCATCCAACGGACAGTCCATGGTTCCTTGATAAGAAATGCTCCCACGAGCTTACCAACGATAGCGGCTGCTAGCAGGGTTAGCGAAAATACCCAGATGAAAGTCGAACCCCAATCGATCTGGCGCAGGTTGAGGGACAGTCCCACAAACACAAAAAATATTGGCGTAAACAAGTGGACAATGGGCTTCATCTGCTCCTCGATCCGATGCGCGAAACCCTCATCCGTGTGCAAGGCGATACCTAATGGCAGAAAGAAGCGTCTCGAAAGCGCTAAGCCAGCGGCAAATCCGCCAAGCAACTCCGGCGCTCCTAAGGCATGAGCCAGCCAGGCAAAGAACAACACAAGTGTGACGATGGTGGTTGGGAGTAGACCGGGGATCAGGCTGACCGCATCAAACCGCCTAATGATCAATGAAATCAACTTGGCGGCTATAGGTGCTAGCATAAAAAATGCACCTACGAACACCAGCACTTTGCTGGCGTTGAGCAAGCTTGCTCCGCCGCCGATAGAGAACTCGTAGAGTAGCGCTAGCAGCACCACGCCCAAGATGTCGTCCAATACGGCTGCACCCAATACAATCTGCCCCTCTGGTGCCTGCTGACGTTTCAGATCAGACAATACACGAACAGTGATACCGATGCTGGTAGCGGTGAGGGTGCCGCCGATAAACAGCGACACGAGCAGTGACAAGCCCCATACCCAGAAGCCCAGCGCGAATCCCAAGACAAGCGGGAACAGAAATCCCACTAGGGCGACCACAAATGATTTCAATCCGGTACGTATTAAGCGTTTGACGTCGGTCTCTAACCCGACCTCAAATAGCAGCAAGATAATACCGATTTCCGCCAGAAGTTTGATGGCTTCGACCGGTTCAATCCAACCCAGCAGGCTTGGTCCCAGCACCACCCCGGCGAACAGCTCGCCAATCACTGAAGGTGCTTGCATGCGTGTCGCCAGTTCTGCGAAGACCCGTGCCGTCAGGAGAATGACTAGCAGGTAAAGGAAAAAGTCATGGGTTTGCATTAAATATTCAGCACCATATCAACTTCCCGGCATGCGAGCTGTCTTACCTCCACACATGCGCCCGCAATTTCCAGGATTTATGTTTTCGACACACCCCACATTCGCCATCCAGGCTTTCCAATCGACTGGATAAGACCAGAGGCGAGGCTCGAACCCGTTAAGGCCCTTTCGTCTTCTTTCAAAGATCGATAGTCGACACCCAATTTGATGGGCAGAGAGATCAGGGATAAGACCCGTCGACTCACCCTCCCCAATGCTTTTAAAATAATCTCATGGAGATCATTGAGCGTCATGAGGATCATCCTATTAAGTCTTTTTCCCCCTTTTCCGAACGACCAGCACAGAACACCCGGCATGCCGAACGACCTTGTGTGACACGCCTCCCAACATCATGACTCGTCTGAGTTCCGTCATGCCCCTTGACCCGACGACAATGAGATCTGCTTGAACATCTTGAGCAGCCTTGAGAATTTCATCCGCGGCGTGGCCCTCGGTCAGCTTGGTATCGATTTCAAGCCCTTCCCCCATCAGGTCACGTTGCGTTGCCTCAAGCAGTTGCGTTCCCGCTTGCCGACCCGTCCGCCTACAGTCCTCGGCAAATGCCGTCGCGTCCACTTGAGCCGAGACCCAAGCCAAGGTTATCAAACCAACAGGCTTTTCCACGACATGAAGGATCGTCAGGCGTGAGGATTTGGGAAGCTTGAGGGTTTTAAGTAAAGCGACCGCTTCCCGAGAATCTGATGAACCATCCATGGCCAGGAGGACATGAAGACCACGGGAACTGGTTGTGGGGGCCTGAGGCCCACCGCGTACAACTAACACGGAGCAAGGGGCATCGTAGAGCACCCACTCACTCACACTGCCCAGAAGAAACCGCTTCATCCCTGACAGGCCTTTGGTTCCCAACGCCACAAGGTCAATTTGATATTGTTCAATGGCCGTAAGAATTTCGGCTCCAGGGATCCCTTCCCTCACGAGGGGATGGATTTCTAGCCCTTGTTCGTGAAACGGAGCCGCCAGACGAGTCACTAACTGATGGGCGCTTTCCATCGTCTTCTGTCGAATTTGCGAAAGTTGGTCTCTCACCTCCCCCAACACACGAGGGGAAAGATCTAGGCCTGGCAGCTCCGCTTGAGGTTCTTCCACGTAAAGCACATAGACGATAGAGGTAGCCGGGAGACGAAGTGCCTCCACAAATATTGTCGTTGTTGAAGCATTCGGTGATGAATCCACTGCCAGTAACACCTTCATGGATGGGTTCCTTTCTCTTTTGCCGAAAAAACCATTCTCGGTTTGGCCTCATTTTTCATGGACAATCAATAAAAATTGTACAAGCTTATGACGAAGAGCTGTGAAAATGCTCCCTTCATTGTTGAACGTTACCGCATCCAGAGAATCTCGGGGCATTCCAAAGGCACCGCCGCATGAGGATGGGCCGGAACAATGCGAGGGGTATAATGTTCGGCCGGGCGAATGGCTGGGGCTTTGCCGCAATAGAGATACGCATTCACGAGGCCGGACACCGGGTTTTTGAAATCCAACAGAATCCGATTCGAAGGATAGTCGCCGTGGCGATCCGCATAGAGCTCTACCCCCACCATCGCAGGATCTAGAGACCCACAATGCACCTGGACCTCAAAGGACCAGTCTTCTTCAATCTGAACGACATGCATGTCGCCAAAACGAAGAGTGGTCCAATGGGCTTGGATTGACCGGTGCCATTGATAAATGTCTTGAGCCACCTTGCCCCCGTTTGCCGCTCTCAGATGGTACGCGTTGGAAGCCGGGAGATACGCATTCTCCACATACTCCCGCACCATGCGGTTGCTACTATAGTGGGGAGTGAGTTGAGACATGCTCGTGCGAACCCGTTTGATCCATCGCCGGGGAATGGCGTCATCATCCCGCTCATAAAACTCAGGAATAATCTGATGTTCCAAAAGATTATAGAACTGAGCCGCCTCTTCCGCATCTGACAGACCATCAAGATGGGGGCCATTCGTTCCCAGTGCCCACCCAACTTCCGGAGTGTAGGCCTCCGCCCACCAGCCATCGAGTTCTGAGAGATTGAGTCCGCCATTGACTAAGACTTTCATCCCGCTGGTTCCCGAAGCTTCTAACGGGCGACGAGGAGTGTTCAACCACACATCGATACCCGCAACTAATTCTTGTGCCAAGGTTATGTCGTAATCTTCTAAAAACACCACCCGGCTTCGCAGCGCGGGCTGTGCCGTAAATTGGGCCAAAGCTTGAACGAGCCGTTTCCCTTCCTCATCATGAGGATGGGCTTTTCCAGCCATGATCAATTGAACAGGATGCTGCTGATCGCAGAGCAACCGAATCAGACGCTCCCGGTCCGTGAGTAACAACGTGGGTCGCTTATAGGCCGTCAACCGTCTGGCAAACCCTACAGTGAGCGCATTGGGATCGAAGGCGTGCCGGGCTTCTTCAATCAGGTTTTCAGCAGCGCCATGTTCTTGAAGTTGCCGCACCAACCGGCGCCGAACATACTGAATCAAGGCCTGGCGTTGAGACACGCGAAACGTCCAAAGGGTTTCATCGCTGATTTGATTGATCAGCGGGCATAAATCCTTCAGTGTTCGTACCCACCGGTCTTTTCCGCACGCATTGGTCCATAAGGTATCGGCAGACTGAGAGTCCCAGGAGGGGGTATGAATACCGTTCGTAATATGACCGACGGGGATATCGTCTTCAGGCCAACGCGGAAAAAGCGGTTGAAAAATGTTCCGACTCACGTTCCCATGTAATTGACTGACCCCATTCACCCTTCCGCTTCCTCTCATCGCAAGATAGGCCATATTGAACGGTTCATTGGCATCACTGGCATCTCGACGACCTAAGCCTAAGAGTTGATCGACCGGAACACCAACCAACACAGAAAGCAATTGTGCGTATGGTCGAATCAGACTTGGCTCATACCGGTCAAAGGCGGCTTCAACGGGCGTATGCGTGGTAAAGACATTTCCCGCTCGCGTGGCAGCTAACGCCACAGGAAAGGACTGGCCGGTGTTGGCCATAAAACTTCTGGCTCGAG
>JAOUNC010000204.1 GCA_029881175.1 Nitrospirota bacterium
GCTGGAAAGTGAACAGCGGTTTGCCGAAGACGTGATTCAACGATTTCAAGGCGGGATCGGATTGTTACAGGGGGGCTATGGGATTGTTGAACAAGGAACCGGTCGTCCGCTTCGCTACCAGGGATATAGTCAGGAAGGCGTCCCATTACTTGATGAATACGGAATCCCCTTGCTGACACTTGAAGGCGAGACGCCGGCAGTCATTATCTTTTTTTCCGGGACAGGGTTGCTTATTGATAAGAAAGGGACCGTGTTAACGAACCGTCATCTGGTCAGAATGTGGGAGGTGTATGAGCCGGTGAAAGCTCTCTTGCAAAAAGGCTTCGAACCCTCCGTAGAGTTTCTTCGTATATTTTTCCCGGGGGCTACAGAGTCGTATGAGTTGGATGAATTGTCAATTGCGGAGCAAAATGACTTTGCCGTACTCCAGACCACGCGCCCGCCAAAAGGCCAAACCCCCCTACAATTGGCTCCGGCCAATCAACAAATTCGCATCGGGGAACCGGTGATCATCATGAGCTATCCAGGCACGTTTGATAGTATTCTCAGTCGATTATCAAGAACCGTGAGCGCCCAGATCGTCAATCAGGCTGGAGGGGATCCTGTGGCGCTTCCTGAAATCCTGGCGAGAGAGGGATTGATTCGACCACTGGTGACTCATGGCCATGTGTCTGATGTGTCCAGGGATGTCGTGACCTTCGAGGCCCGATCATCTCAAGGCAGCAGTGGCGGGGCGGTGTTGGACCGTGAGGGGCTGGTTATCGCCGTCAATCATTCCTCGCTACGATCGGTTGGCGGCATCAATTTGGGAGTGTCCATTCAGGTGATCAGAGCCCAGTTAGACCAACTCGGGCTTACGCCTGATCGTTCCCCGTAACCAGGGTTGGATAGGAAATTTCACCATAAATCGGATGGTGCTGTGATGAACATTCTTCTTGCGGTTGATTCGTCTCCTGACTCCAAACATGCGGTGCAGATGGTGAAGCACTTGTCTGCGCCTGTGAAACTGTTCATTCTCTATGTAGTGGATGTTCCAGCCTTAAAACATGCCTACCTCTCCTCGGAATGTTCGGAACGAGACTTTGAGGGATATCGGCAGGAGGTCGCCCGTCTTGCCCGGCAAGTCTTGCATGAAACCCGTGACGAACTGGTCTCTTCTGTTCGCGAAATACAATTGATCGCCGATAACGGGGATCCTGCGGAAAGCATCATTCAAACCGCCGAGGAGCACCAGGTGGATTTGATCCTGCTTGGCCATCGAGGCATGACGGAGTCTTCCCCTTTTCTTCTTGGCGGGGTCTCTCAAAAAGTGGCCACCTATGCCTCCTGTTCCGTGTTGATTTGTAAAGAGGCGGTGCCGGTTCTGGATCGTATGTTGTTGGCGGTGGATGGGTCTGACGCTTCAAAAAAATCCGCGCAATTTTTAGAGACATTGCCGTTTAAGGGGCCGCTGCATCTGATGATTGAGATGGTCTGGTCTCCTCCTCCGTCGAGTCTGTTGGCTTCCGTCTCCAAATCCTCATATGTGACACCCAAAACCGCCTCGGCCAAAAGCCAGGGCGAAGCCTTTCTCCGTGAAGTCGCTGAACCGTTTCAGAAGGGACATTATCAGGTGGACGGTGAATGGAAATGTGGTGACCCTCCGCAGGCTATCCTCGAATCAGCCAAGCAGCACGATGTTCAGATGATTGTGGTGGGAGCACGAGGATTAAAAGGAATCAAACGCTTTCTTCTCGGAAGCGTCTCTCAAAAGATTCTCACCCACGCTCCCTGTTCCGTACTGATTGTCCGCTGATTTCTATTAAGTTCTCGAACACCAGCCCTTCAACATCCTTTACCTTGACTTATTTCCTCAGATGACAAAGAATTTCCTCGCGGCCATTCCGGAGCCCGTCTTTTGAATGGAGAGTAGAAAAGATGTGGGGAGCCCAGCGGACATCCTGACGCAGGTGTTTAAACCCTTTGCTGTTAGAAAGGAACTATGCCGAACAGTGTTGTGTGCTTCAATATTCAGAGAAGGAGGTTTTCTCATGAGCCCAGCTAAGAATGAAGGACAATCGCTTCTGAATAAGCTTCCAGATGATTGCACGATGGAAAACATTCAATATCATTTCTATGTCGTGGAAAAAGTCCATCGAGGTATTGCGAGGGGAGAGAAAGAAGGTGTGATCTCGCAGCAGGATGTGGAGCAATGGGTTAGCAAATGGCATACCGATTAACCTGGTCACCCGAGGCGGTGGAAGATCTTGAATCCATCGCTCAATATAATTGAAAGCTCTTCAAAATTGTCATGCGGTTCGAGCCTGAGGCAAGCTTTGTGCAGGCGGGCAGTTGTAAGCTTCCCCCTTTAATGAACAGATTCCATTGAAAGCAAGAAAGATGGGTTAATGTGGCTTCCCATTCTTAAAGTCTTTCCATCGTAATACTCGCTGTATGTCTGTGCTTCCTTGATATTTTTGATATCCCTCTTCATCGGTTACAAATATACGATTTTTATCCCGCAATAATAGTAATTGTAGGCTATCATACAAATCATTGGCATCGGGCTTACAGCCTAAGTTTACTGCCTTGTGAGCAATGAACGTGCAATGAGCTTGAAATACATGCCCACATCCATGGCAAAGGGCATCTATGAATTTGTCCTTTTCACTTTTCGGAAGATCCGAAACTCTGGCTTTGCCGCAACTTGGACGGTAAAGAAGAAAAAATGAGGCCAGATTAACGAACCACGGAAGAATGGTTTCAATATTTGAGGAATCAATTCTCGCAGGTGCGAGAATTTTTAACTTATTCATTTCTTTTAGAAATGAATTCTTGTCAATTTCTCTCAGTGTAATGTAATGCTTTGGGTCGATTACCCAGCGAATACTTTGGCCAGACGTGGTGTCCGAAATTCCTTGACTAGTTAAATCTTCTAGTGAATCTGCGTTTGCAAGTAGTTTAAGAGCAAGTGCTGTTTGTTGTGTGTTCGGGATCCAAACTGGATCCAAATATTGAGATAACTCGGCATGAACCAGGAATTCTTGCTCTGGGGAAGGTAAAACCTCTGGCGCACAGAGTCTTGCCATTTTGCTAAAGCATGACTTCACTTTCCCAAACGGATTTCTCCATTTTTTTGAGGGGTTGTCTAATATATGAGAAATTAACTCAATATAGTTGCTCACCGAATAGCGGTACTGAAATCCATAGCTCGCCTTAAAGCTCTCAAGTTTTTCAATGTCTAAGGGGCTTAGGGTAATCCAGACGTTTGTATCGAAAAAAAAGATGAGGTGGATTTATTGGGTCAAATTTAACTGTAAGTGTATCAATGCTTGTACCGTTGTTTTCACGGGTCAGATTTAGGGAAGGAGCCGGCTGCATCCAACAGCATTTTTTATACTTGCGCCCGCTACCGCATGGGTAAGGAGAGTTTCTTGGAAATTTTGCCATAATCTAGGTTTAGTCTTCCTTTTGGATCTAGGGAATAAATGACAATTGCATATTTGAAGAATCCTATACCTTCACAAAGGCGATGAATAGGGGGAGGAGGCGTGCGGCCTGGGCGCGGGCTGACTTGTCTATATCGATCGCCAGCGCTTTTTCCAATTCCCGCTGTTCCCGTTGTTTTTCTGTCGGCTCTGCATAGCCTTGGGCTCTGTTTCTAAATAGGGCTTGTCATAACAATAGTGGTACTATAGTATCACTTCTATGCGAACAGAACTTGTCACAACACTGAAGCGCCAAGCCACAGAGCTTCTATCCGAGCTGGAACGGAACAAGGAGCCTATCCTGATTACGCAGCATGGCGTGCCAAGCGCCTACTTGGTGGACGTTGAAACCTACGAAACCTTGCAACAGCGGATGAGCCTGCTTGAGGGAATCGCGCGTGGGGAGAAAGCTGTTGAGGAAGGGCGTATCCTCACCCATGCGCAGGCCAAGAAGCGCATGAATCGATGGCTGAAGTAATTTGGACTGAGCCGGCGCTTAGCGACCTGGATGCCATCGCCGACTATATCGCCTTGGACAATCCTGAAGCGGCGAAAGCTTTGGTCCAGAATGTGTTTCGACACGTGGGGCAGCTTGCCGACCATCCCAAGAGCGGTTCCAAGCCACAGGAGCTAAAGGGCTGGCGCTATAGACAGATCGTTGAGCCACCATGCCGGGTTTTTTATCGGGAAGAAGGTTCGCGCGTCTTTATTCTGCATGTCATGCGGAGCGAACGGTTGCTCCGTCCTTCTGTTCTTGCTAAACGCAGTCAGCTTCCAAACAAGTAAAGCCCAACAACAGACTCATTGCTAGTGGGGTCCCTCGAAGTAATCGTGGTCATTGGATGCTGTGCTTTTTGCCATTTCCGCTTTCCCCGCGAATGCCCTAAAGGTTAAAACGTACTCCTTCGTGCGTTCCTTAACTGGAGATTAAGTAGGACTTCTTCCCATCATTTCTATGTAATGGGTCGGAACACTTTTGAGGGTCTTCTGTTTCGAAGAAAAGGTCTACCGATTGGAGTATGGGTACGCGAAGGGTTCCTCAGGCAGTGTTGAATAATTATTTTTAAAAGGGCAAATACGGCCACAGACACGTTGGGTGCCTGAGGCATCTGGGCTGTTCAAAAACGTTTGTCCAGTCAAGTCCTGAGCCATGCCGAAGGAAAGGCCGCGAATGGCTTAGCGTATCCCGAAGGGGGCAACCCTTGTTTGACGCGTGGAGCGTACTTCCAGTACGTGAGCACGAAAAACTGGTGACCTGCCTGCGCGAAGCCGCTCCGGCGAAGGCAGGGAACGCCGCTGGCGGCTTTTTTCAACAGGCCCCTCACTATTCGGCAGGTCTCTCTCCGTTCCAGAAGACGTTCCACCGGAACGTCTCTACAAAAAAATGGACGCGGTTTCTTGGCATGCTGTTTCATCCTGGAGAGACGTCTCGGTGAGACGTCCCTCTGATGGTGATGTTGAACTGACCAAGAAGGGGGAAACATTATCCAACGACGTGTAGGAAATACCCTGAGGTGTAAAAACTTGCATTTCACCTTTCAGGCAATGTCCGCTGAAATGCTGATGGGAGTCGATCGCGGTCGTCAAACAATCCTTAATCTGTCATCCCCGCAGTTTTTGGCGGGGAGCCATCATTTCCGTCCATTCGTGGGAAACAACTGATGGATTCCCGCTAACTGCCCGCGGGAATGACGGAACGAGGACAAATAGACCTCATCCGCAGTTCGTGAACTTCATCAGACAATGTCTGGAAAATAAGGTCTAAAGTTTCACACCTGAGGAGACGGGGTCCACAGACAATCCAGAAGCTCCCTCCCCAAATAAAAGACTCTATTTAACTTAGAAGCGGTAGTGGGGCGGAAAAAAAGACGCGTAAGGTATGGGTGTGCATGTTGAAATCAAAGAATTCGTGGTTACCTTTAAAATGAGATGGGTTTTGATTTTGCAAGAGGCGACAAAAGGGAGGAGCCGGGTTTTTGTGATCCAACTGCGGTTTCTAGGTTTAAGGCAAGATTGAATAATTTTTCTAGGTGATTGAAATCCGGAGGTGAGGTGTAGGTTCAACTCCGCCGATCGTCGGAGTTGAGAAGGTGAATGGCATGGCATGTGGAAGAGACTTATCCTGGTCAGGATTGGAATATGTGTAGTATAATGGATGGTTTGCGATCAATAATCCCATTAAAGAGGAGGCGGATTAGTGAGG
>JAOUNC010000205.1 GCA_029881175.1 Nitrospirota bacterium
CAATTTGAGCATGTGAATTGTTCAACCTGGGTTTGTTCATTGAAGCCGGTACTGGCCATCACTTGAGGCGGCCACGTACAGTGACAGAGTTGAAACCCTAAGGATTGCCCCACGCTGGCATGTCCCACCTGTATGAGCCGTTCAGCTTCTTCGACTTTTTGTTGAATGGATTTTTTTTGTTCGCCTGCCGGCAATTGATCGTTGGCTGAGTGGACAAGACCGATCGCTTCTTTTAAGACGGTCAACCCTTTTGTGAAGGCTTCTAAGACTTTTTGAAGGCTTTCCTCTTGTTGTGTCTTACTCATCGCTGAACCCTCCTTAAATATGGTCATGTTGGACAGTTTGTATCGGGTATAGCTCCTGTCACTCCCGACATTCCTGATCGGGAGTCCATCTCCACGCCGTCATGCCCGGCTCTTTTTCTGTGATTTCGCCCCTTCTTTTGTCATTCCCGCTTGCTTGTAGCGGGAATCCATCTCATCTTCTGTTCGGATGGATCCCCGCCACCTACCGCGGGGATGACGGAGAAGATCGGATGGGTCCCTGCCACCTACTTGCGGGGATGACGGAGGGGACCGGATGGCCCCGCCCCTGCCAATGGCCGAAGGGGCAACCTCTACTACCGCGGGGATGACGGAGGGGACCGGATGGATCCCTTATCCCTTAATACAGATTAACGGTCGCATTTTGGCGACCTTCCGAGCTAGCTGTGCAGCCTCAGCGGCATCAACAACTGCCGTCACATCTTTATAGGCGCCGGGAGCTTCCTCGGCGACCCCACGTTTCGACGGACTCCGAATCAGGATGCCTTCTTTGGCTAAATCGTCAATCACCTTTCCCCCTTTCCATTGTCTGGTGGCTTGGTGACGACTCATACTTCGCCCGGCTCCATGACAGGCTGATCCATAGGCCATGTTCATGCTTTCCGCCGTGCCCACCAATAAATAGGAGGCGGTTCCCATGGTACCCCCAATCAAGACCGGCTGACCGATGGTCTGAAGATCGGGTGGAATGTCGGGGTGTCCTGGTCCGAAGGCCCGCGTCGCGCCTTTTCGGTGAACAAATAACCGGCGACTCTGATTCCCGACCCGATGTTCTTCCACTTTGCAGGTGTTATGAGACACGTCGTACATGAGTGAAAGATCTGCGTGCGGCAAAATTTCTGCAAACGCCTGCCGAACCAGATGGGTCACGATTTGTCGATTCGCCAATGCACAGTTAATGGCAGCGCGCATAGCTCCTAGATACTCCTGGCCTAAGGGAGAATCGATCGGGGCGCAAGCCAATTCCCGGTCAGGCAATGTAATGCCGTATTGGCCAGCGGCTATGACCATTTTTTTGAGAAACTCCGTACCGATCTGATGCCCAAGTCCTCGAGATCCGCAGTGAATGCTGACCAGAATATCCCCAGTTTGAATGCCGAGCTGTTGCGCTAACGGATCGTGGAAAGTTTCCACTACTTCCTGTATTTCCAAGTAGTGATTGCCAGACCCTAAGGTGCCCATTTCGTCTTGCTGCCGTTTTTTTGCCTGATCGGAGACGTACTCCGGGAGGGCTCCCTGCATACGACCCTGTTCTTCTATTCGGTTCAAGTCTTCAGGGCGACCGTACCCTTGCTTGATGGCCCACTGTGCGCCACCGGAGAGCATGGCATTCATCCCTTTGGTATCCAGATGCAAGCGGCCTGTACTTCCGACACCGGCAGGCACATTTTGATACAGCAGGTCGGCCAGCGTTTGCTTGAATGGTTCGATATCCCTTTTTTTGAGGCCGGTATACAGGGCTCGTACCCCGCATGAAATATCGAAGCCGACTCCACCGGCAGAGACCACTCCGCCTCGGTCAGCGTCAAAAGCCGCCACACCTCCAATGGGAAACCCGTAACCCCAGTGTGCATCGGGCATGGCATAGGAGGCTTGTACAATCCCCGGGAGAGTGGCCACGTTGGTGATCTGTTCATAAACTTTATGATCCATTTCCCGCACTAAGTTTTCACTGGCATAGACAATGCCAGGAACTCTCATCTTCCCGGTAGGGAGAATGTGCCACTCATTTTCTGAAGCTGGTGTGAGGAGAGAGAGGTCCATGTTTACCGGCTCAGTTCAATGATCTCAGACGTCGACAACACATTGCGCCAACCAAGATCCGTTTGGGAGTTGACGCACTGAGAGTTCCGTGTATGTGGCGCCTTTGACTTCGACTGCGGGTTCGTGGCGGTGACGGTGGATGGGTTCTCCCCAAGCGGTGCCTTCCAGGTGATGGTCATTAATCATGACGTGAAAACGCGTAAACACCATCTTATCCGTATCCATTTCACATACCAGGGCATTCAACCAATCCACGAATAACAATTCATCATCGGGGGCTTCACAGGAGAAGGTCCTCTTCAGATTTGGATGAATCGTATCTGGATTTATGGTAATGGCCGTCAACGCCAAGGCCGCTTGCTCAAAGGCTTCCACTTTTGAATGGCCGATGCCGCGAATACCCATATCCGCATCATGAGGAAAATGTTCCCACCAGGAGGAAGGCTTCTCAGCATCCATACTGTTTTTTCGGATAGGCCTTCAGGTCGTTGGCAGGAATCTTTCTTGAGTGCGTTCCTCCAGAAGCATTCCTACCAACGGCCATAAGGGCTCCATCACCTAATCTAAGGTAAACGAGATTTTTGCAGTAATCCGGTATTGGGTGATTTTGTTGTTCTCGACCTTGGCTTCCATATCCTTGATATAAATGGATTTAATCCCATGAACGCTTTTTGCTGCACGAGTCACAGCATTCGCTGCGGCCGCTTCCCAGCTCTTGTCCGATTCGGCGAGAACTTCAATCACTTTCAACATGTCTGACATAGCTGAACCTCCTTGATAAATAATGAAATGAATGGTGAACACATCCCTTGCCACCCGGATGATGAGCGGCATGAGCGGTTACCCGTTGGGCTACGGTTGATAACGGGCCATGGGATTAAACGGTGCGAGTAAACGGATATATCTCAAGACGTCCCATCGTTCTTCTTCGGTCAAACGATCTGCCCACCCATGCATGGGAGAAAAGGCCGCGCCAAATGTAATAATCGTCATTAAATCCCAATCGGTTTTTGATCGGGATGCCAACGAATGAAAATTGGCAGGTTGTACCATTAAGAATTGGGTGTCTGGTCCGTCTCCAGTACCATTGATACCATGGCAATTTGCACAATGTTTCTCATAGAGGACTTTTCCCTCCTTAGGGTTGCCAAGGGGTTCTTGGCTCAAACCCCACATCGGGTATGCCAGCATGAGTAGAAAAAAAAGGAAACCAAACGTGTAAAATTGTCGACTCATCATTGATACGCTCCTTACTTTTTCCGGAAGCCTTCGCCAGCTTTTGTCATCGCAAGCGTCTCGTCGTATTGGTGGAGAAAACGCCTACGGGACTTGAATCGATTGGAGATACGATAACAACTGCCAGATCCGTCCCCTCACCTGGTCAGCCCATTCGGTTTCAATTGAAACCTCATCATCCGGTATTCGAAACCACACTCCGAAAACGGGCATCTCGCGCGTTCCATGACCGGTCACTTCCTCCCGGCCATCAATCATGCGATAGGCCTTCCAAAAGGGAAAAGTCCCTCCGTTGCGCTGACGCAACGTCGTCAAATTCGCAGGTTTCGGTTGAAGGGAGGGGGCTTCTTTTCCGTCCCCCATAGCCCTGGGCCCATGGCAAATTTTACAAAACCTTTCATAGAGGTATCGGCCGCCTCCAATCACTTCCTGCTCTTGGGCCCACGTAGAGCTGGCCAATATTCCCACCATGGTTATTGTGAAAACGACCGTCCATCCCACTGATCTTTTCAACGCGTTCATCTTGCTTTCCCGGTTAACTGGTAGGAAGGTAGAACACTTCTTCTGATTTTCTTCAACCGTAAAGATGGCGATTGCAGTTGTGAGGTACGATTTTCTAACGTGCGATGGTCAAAAATTTCTCCGCAATTAATACACCGCCATTCCCAAATCCATGGCTTATTATGGTCACCCTCCACATTGAGGCATGTATCAACCACCATAAATCCAAAACAGCGAGAGCATTCCATCGATCTACCTCCTTGATACCGCTATTTGCTGGAAGAATAGGAAAAGCAAGAGATGTGTAAATTTATTCATGTCCCTCCGGATGCCATAGTTCAAATCTACAACCCTCAACACTTCATGCTTGCTAAAGATCAAACTCCATGCCAGACATACCGGTTTTCGAGAGTTTTTGAAAAATAGCGCAATGACCAAAGAGATAAATTGTTCGTATCCTATTGAGAACAGGGAGAAAGTTCGAGATAGACACGAATTCTAAAAAATAAAAAGTCACAAGACTTTCTTGCAATCATTATGAAGTTTCAGAAAGAGGGAGCCCTGAGGAAAGGATCTGAGCCATGAAATGTCGCACATTTCCCCACAAGCAAAATAAGAAAGCGTCCCAGTCTTCCTCACTAAGGCAGGGTTTGCGGAATTGCCGGATTTTCCCTGTTGTCATCCCCCAGGTGGTTCATCCTGTTCCCTGAGGTCCGTGGCAGGGGGGAAGTGATCCATCTGGTCTTCTCCGTCATCCCCGCAAGTGGTCGGCGGGGATCCATCCGAACAGAAGAGGAGATGGATTCCCGCCACAAGCATGCGGGAATGACAAAAGAAGAGACGGGCATGACGGAAGTTGGTGCGCATGGCCACCGCTTCCGCTCGTCATTCCCGCAAGTCGTTGAGCCTGCCTCTTGAGGCCATTTGGCAGGGCTGGGGATTCATCCGGTCTTCTCCGTCATCCCCGCAGTAGGTGGCGGGGATCCATCCGAAAAGTACTCAAGATGGGTGCTCGGTAACCATTGTCGGGCATGACTGCGGGAGTCATGGTGTATTTGGCAACGGTAAAAAAAAAGGTGAATGGGAAAAGTGGGGAAAATTGCCACAGAGTCATGTGGGAAGGGTAGAGCCTGAAATGGGATAACGAACTGAAATAAAAAAATATCCTACCCTTACATTCTTCATTCAAGACGATAATGCCGTCTTGTGGCGTATATCCCCGTTTGTATGAGGTTCCAGTTTTTGAGAGAAGGGCAGACAATTGAAAAAAGGCATAACCTTTGCCTCATAAGTTTTGTGTGATGTTCCCTTTTGAGCCATGCTTAACTGGCTGAATCGATTCTGGGCAGAAAGAATGATGGCGGGAAAAAATATTCTACAAATCTTAGAGGGGAGGTAAGCGTGATGGCTGACATGAAGGCGTCCTATTCACCGGAGAACCGCGCAGATCTCATTCGAGCTCGCATTCAAAATTTAGAGGAACTGGGCCATGCATGCAGAGATGAGAAGGCATGGAACAAGTTTGACATTGAAACGGAGCAATTCCTGCTGGAAACCTTTGGGGCGACGCATCCCTATTTAGAATCTTATAAATATGCGTCTCTGGGTGAAGCGGAAGCGCTTGTGAACATGCCCGAAGGTGGACAAGAACCTCAAAGCCAGGATATTCCCCAAAAAGCTTTTCAGCAACGGAGGCAGTTATTGCATGTGATCCTGGCCGAGCTTGAGAAGCTGGAAACGGTCGAGAAGAAGCCCTAACAGGCGAGGACCATGAGGATCCACCTTCTCTCACAGAGGGAGAAGGTTTCCAGTTCGATTTCGAGTGACGGGGGATGGCCGCATG
>JAOUNC010000206.1 GCA_029881175.1 Nitrospirota bacterium
CTTGTCCATGATTTTCTTCGAAGCTCAACGGCAGCTTGCCAAATCTCTTTAGTTGAGGAGTATGTCCAAACGATGGGCTTTTTCGTGAATCCATCTCAACAATTATTCCCTCTCCTGCTCTCAATTCTTCGATTTCTTCAATCCGTTGGGAAGTCAAAGACGAGGGTTTTTCATATGACGGCATTCTCTGGTTTCCATTGCCCTGCCCACCCAAGCACAGTAGGCCGACTGCCAGAACATATACTTGAAAGCTCAATTGTTTAAGAAATGTACGCATATTTTTCCCTTTACAGTCTTTTTGCATTGGGCGTTTCTTTCATGGTCATTCTTGAAAATTCCGCTATCCAGGATTTCATCCATTTCTCGTGTATGGATTAATAAAACAATCCCAATCGGTCCGATTGGCATCAGACCTCATCTTCCCAAACCATTTCAAGCTGTGGAGAGGGAAAGAGAACCACCAGACTTTAGGGGACTGTGGCAAAAATTGCTTGGTTCTCATTAGGCTCCTTCTACTTTAAGACAGTGGCAAGAATAGTACCGCAAACTCTCTGAAAAGTAGAACGAAAGCTTGAAATATCGATCAGCAGACGAGGAAAGGCGTTTAGCGATTGCATACCAGGAATCTCAATGAGTTCTTGGATTCTGACGACAGAATTTTCCTTAAAAATGTATCTTTTTAGATAACTTTTTATCCTATTAGATACATGTGCGAAGGAATTCCATCTTATGGTTGCGACACACCAACCCAGATATTCGGAATTCTCTCTCTTGGCATTTTCAACCAAAATGATTACTCTGGCACCATTATGAGTCCGTCAAATTCTATACGTTCTTCCGCTTCGCTCCAGAATATTCCCCTTTTCTCAGAATTCACTACGTCAGAATTACAACTCTTGTTGGATTCTTCCGCAAACCAGCGATTCGGAAAAGGTCAGCTTGTTTTTCAGGAAGGCGACTTCGGAGATTACCTGCTTATCATTTTATCCGGACGAGTCAAGGTCAGCTTGATAGGAAAAGAAGGCAAGGAATTTATTTTGGCCCTGTTAGGGCCAGGGAGTTTCTTGGGTGAGATGGCGCTCCTAGAATCTGCAGCGCGGTCGGCTACCGTCACTACGTTGGAATCTTGCGATTTTCTGAGGCTTGAGCAGCGTCACGTGACGACGCTTCTTCAGACGCATTCTTCCCTAGGACTAAAATTACTAAAAGCGTTGTGCACTCGTCTTCGAGAAACCGATGAACGCTTGAGAAGCTTGGTCATGTTGGATATTTATGGGCGCATCCTCTATTGCCTTCACACTTTAGTCGAGCCCGATACCCCACAACCGTTAGAGAAACATCTCGTCATCTCTCCCCGACCCTCGCACCAAGATATTGCAGATATGATTGGCTGTTCTCGTGAAACGGTAAGCCGAGCCATCAAGGTCCTCCAGAATCGAGGGCACATCACCATTCTTAAGCGTGAAATCCTCCTGCATCAGGCCATAGTCAAACCGTAATTTCCCTAAGAATTTTTATGTGATATTTATCACTGACTTCTGGGGTTTCATCCAGTAGAATGCACCATAATTTTCCAAAATTGAATTTAACTGTCCAACCAAACAAACACCGTCTCTGCTCGTTCGTCCAACGTGTTGTGATTGCCTCTTGATATTAAGGAATCCCTTTGCGAATTAAAATTCTTGGATCTCATGGGTCGGATCTTTTTTATTCGCAAAATGGGAAAAGTCATCGGTGCCAATGCGTCGGCTTCCTCGTGAATGAGCACTTGCTAGTTGATGCGGGCACGGTCGCTTCGGCTCTAGATTTTGAGGCTCAAACCCGTATCGACCATGTGATTTTGTCTCACTTACATCTTGATCACATCAAAGGCGTTCCCCCTCTCGTGGATAATCGAGTAGGGACGAACGGAACATCCATCTGCATTTCCAGTGTGGCGCAGGTGTTAGATGGCCTCAAAACCCATATTTTTAATGATATTGTCTTTCCCAATTTTTTTTCACTCCAAAACGGGCACCACCCCTATCTACAAGAATCGACATTGAAGGAAGGCACGGAAACTCTCCTGGGTGATATTCGAGTAACACCCATCCATGTCAATCACACGGTGACCACCGTAGGCTTTCTCATTCAAGATGATCAATCCGCCTGGATTTATAGTGGAGATACCTATCAGACCGAGGAACTTTGGGCACTGGCTGCTCGAACACCAAATTTGAAAGGCGCGCTTATCGAAACGTCTTTCCCAAATGAATTTGAGGCTCTTGCCAAAGAGAGCAAACACCTCACACCCACTTTATTGGCAAAGGAATATCAAAAGATCGGCAAGCCTGAGCTCCCGCTTTATGTGTTCCATTTAAAGCCACAATTTCGAGAACAAATTGCCAGCCAGCTCCATGACCTAGCCCTCCCCTCTCTATGCATTCTTCAAGAAGGTCAGGAAATCGAACTCTAGCATCGCCAACATATTTTTCTAGCACTCGATTGTGCTGTGGGATCTGATTAGGAGGAAGGTCGTTTTCCAGTGAGTCGATAAACGGTCATTTCTTGTTCTTTTCCGCGCAAGCGAAACCTCCCCACTTGTTCCGTTTGCCACAAATGGTGTATCCATTGTCGTGTGGTTTCACCCATCAAAATTCGACACACACCCTGCGTGGACCACTCTTCTTGCGTTTCTTTTTCAAAACTTTCTAGACGAGCGGCGACATTGACCGTATCGCCAATAGTCGTATATTTCATGCGCTTGGCACTTCCTAAACATCCCATAACCACGGGACCCGTATGGATACCGATGCGTATGCGAACCGTCGGCAATTTCGTTTGAATCCATTCCTGATGTAGTCGCTGCATTTCTTGCCGCATTTCCCACGCACAGGCAATGGCCTGTAAGGCATCATATTGGCATTCCTGCTCGGTGAGACGAGGTTCGATGCTTCCAAAATCCGCTTTAATCATGTCCCCATGATAATCGTCAACCACCCCGCCATACCGCATGATAATGGCCACCATTCGATCCATATACCCATTCAACCAATCGAGGAGTTCAGAGGGCTGGAGATTTTCGGAAATCCCAGTAAAGCCCTCAAGGTCGGAAAACATCGTGGTCACGGTTTGTTTTCGTGAACGCAACCGCCCTTCTTCTAATAATTGTGAACGTTCTGCCCACAGACGATCGACAACCTCCGGGGCCACATGTCGACCAAAAATATCTAAGAGGATTTGCCGTTCTTGTTTTTCCCGGTTGGCCATTATCGACGTGACCAGTCCAGCCGAAAGCACCCAGCCCATTACCGGAGAGACGAGAGGAATCCACCAACCGGCCTGTATGGCCCACACAGCCACACCACAAATAGTCAGACAGCCAAAACTTGTGACGACAGCAAATAGCCACGGCTTCCGTAACCACCAACCCACGAAACCACCTAACATTGTCCACCATAGGATCCAAAAATTTTCCCATTTATCTGTGATTGATTGGATAGGGGCAAGGCCCTCATAGGCAGCTTGAAGGAGTTGATTGACAATCGTGGCTTGTAATTCCATTCCGGAAATATGATGACAGTCCGTCCACCAACCACACCAAGCCGTAAAAAAATAATCTTTGACACCCTGAGCGACCACCCCCACCATGACTATGCGGTCTTTGAAGATCTCAGGCTTTACTTTCCCCGACAATGCCTCTTTTAGGGAAACCTTCGTAAATGGTTGATGGGCGGCCGCATTCAACAGGAACTGATACCCTGAAGCATCGGCAGTTCGATAACTCCCATCTGTACTTTCAAAAGGCTGAAACGTTACGCTGCCCAATTGAAAATACTCCGAGTTTTGTGGGCTTGGCTGAAGTGTGATGCCATCTTTTTCGAAATAACGCATCGCTAATCGCAGGGCAAATGATGTGCCAACGCTGGTTTCATTGTCGAGAAATAACAACCCACGCCGCACGATACCTCCTGCATCAACAATCAAATCACTGAAACCAATTTGATCCGTATCCTTTAATACCGGTGGTCCGGGTATACCTCCGTGAGCGGCTTCCCCAAATTTCATCACGGTAACAATTTCACGATTTCGGGAAAGTACAGCTTCCAAATCCTCTCGCCCTGGAGGTACAGCCATGTCTCGATACATATCAATTCCAATGGTTCGTACCTGAGCGGACAGAAGCCGATGAAGGATTTCTGTCAGGTCGGCATCTGACAAGGGCCAATGGCCGAGCCAGTGGATATCTTGATCCGAAATGGTCACTAATACGATAGGCGCAGAGTTGGGCATCGTCTTTGATTGGAAGCGAAGAGTCCAATCATAGGCGGCGAGTTCTGGAGTCTGCAAATACCCGAGAGTCCGAACTCCAATGATGGTAAAGGCAACCAAGCCGACAATTCCAAGCACTTGGAGCCAGACACAGGTAGCCATCCGGCGCAAGAAAAAATGTACACTCATGCCTAGTGCACCTCGTCAGGAATCATAAGGGTGCAGGATATTCGGTAGATCCATCATGCTCAATTGGAATTTTTCGTGAAAAAATGGCAGGGAATTCTTTTCTTCTTGAAAGAATAGGCCATGATCCCTAGCCTCATGAAAAACATCTGTTACGAGAAAAAACGGGAGGCGAATCAGCCAAATGCAGCAGGCAGCCGTGCACTACGAATTTTCAGAGGAAGGGAATGGGGAAACTTAGCGGGGCATTAAAGGGAGATGAATAAAAAAGGTCGTTCCCACATTCAGTTCACTTTTTACTGAAATTTTACCAGAATGTGCGTCAATGACATCTTTCACGATTTTAGTGCCCAGTCCGGTTCCGCCCTTTTTCTTGCTGACGGCATTTGTGGTAAAGAGGCTATCCCGAATTTCTGCCGGCATTCCCCGTCCCGTATCTTTCACACGTAGACATATTTCACCTGATGTGGAATCCAATTCACCCAGTATGGTAATCGACCCACCAGGAGGGACCTCCGTTACGGCATTGTTCACCAAATTATAAAAGGCATTGAAAAGACGCCCTTCATCGGCTTGGATCGGAGGAAGATCGTCAAGCCCTTCCTGAAGGAGAGTAATCTCCTTTTCTTGCGCAAACAACTTTAAGGTGTCAAACACTGATGCCACCACATGGACCATTTTGCAAGGGGAGAATTTTGGAGGACTGCTGAGCCCCTTAACACAATCGGCAATTTCCTTAACGCGATCTTGAATACGACGTGCGTTGTTACTCAGCATTTCAATGACTTCGTTGCAAATTTCCTGACTCTTTTTGGCTTTGTCAGGATTTGGACTTTTCATCTCGGCAAACATCTCATCGATCTCATCTTGAAGCAATGAGGCTCCGCATAACACAGGCATCAGTAAGTTTTTTACATCGTGGCCGATGTCCCCGAGAATGCGGGCGACTTCGGCCAACTTCGCTTCTTGAAACAGGCGGGCTTGTTCGATGGACAACGCTGTGAATGAAGCGATGATGCTTAAGATGGCCACATCATCCTGATCTAAGCGACCGCCTTTTTTGTTCATCACTTCCAACACCCCAATAGGATGCCCCTCCCATCGTTTGAGTGGGAGGGCAATCATGTCTTGCGTCGTAAATCCCGTGTTTTGGTCGATTTTTTCGAGGTGCCGTTGATCACCCTTGACGTCTTGA
>JAOUNC010000207.1 GCA_029881175.1 Nitrospirota bacterium
TTGTTCTATTCTGGAATTCGACCGGCGATTAACGTGGGTTTGTCGGTCTCCCGCGTTGGTGGTTCGGCCCAGATTAAAACCATGAAACAAGTCGCGGGGACGCTCAGACTTGATTTGGCCCAATACCGGGAAATGGCGGCCTTTTCACAATTTGGGAGTGAATTAGATAAAGCTACGCAAGCCCAATTGGCTCGGGGTGTTCGCATGGTGGAATTGCTCAAGCAAGATCAATATAAACCGATGCCCGTTGCGGATCAGGTAGTATCCATTTTCGCCGGAGTCAACGGCTTTATTGATAATGTGCCGGTGAATAAAATCCGTGAATTCGAACACGATCTTCATGCCTTCATTAAAGAGAAGCATGCGGCTATTCGGGACGAGGTCAAAACCAAAAAGAAGATCGATGACGAATTCGGTGCCCAACTTAAGCAAATCATCACTGAGTTTAAAAAATCTAAAGGCTACGAATAAGCTCGAGAAATTTCTTAACGTATGGCAAGCCTTCAAAGTCTTCGACGGAAAATTGCTTCCGTCAAAAATACTCAGAAAATTACCAAAGCCATGAAAATGGTGGCGGCCGCGAAACTCAAGCGCGCCCAGGAACGCATTCTGGCGGCCCGGCCCTATTCGCATCAATTACGTGAGGTCATGGGTAATTTAAGCCGGCGCGTGAATCGTGCCTCACATCCTCTCTTGAGTTTACGTGATGGGAAATCGCTAGAACTGTTGGTGGTGACGAGTGATCGCGGACTGTGTGGGGCCTTTAATACGAATATCCTTCGCCGAGCTGTGGAATTTTTAGAAGAACAGCGTCGACAAGGTAAGCAGGTATCTGTGAGCCTCACAGGCCGAAAGTCTATTGATTTTTTTAAGCGGCGTGATTGGCCCATTCGACAAGAATGGCCTGGGGTGTTTGATCGGCTCAGTTTTGAGCACGCCTTGGACATTGGCCAAAATATTGTTTCCCAATATCATGAAGGTACATTTGATCACCTTTATGTGGTCTACAATGAATTCAAATCGGCTATGCAGCAAGAAGTGATTGTGGAGAAATTGCTGCCGATTGAATCCCTTTATGTCAGTGAGAGTCCCTCAATGGGAGGCGGTTACCTTTATGAACCGGATGAAGGTGAATTGCTAGAGACGCTACTGCCCAAGCATTTTGAAATCCAAACGTACCGGGTTCTGTTGGAATCAGCCGCTGCGGAACAGGCGGCACGGATGACGGCCATGGACGGAGCTACACGGAATGCTGGTGAATTAATCAAAAAAGTCACCCTGTTTTATAACAAGACTCGGCAGGCAGCCATTACCAAAGAATTGATGGATATTGTCGGAGGCGCTGAGGCCCTCAAATAAATCACGGGTTGTCAAGGAGCAGTCTTTAGCCGCACTGTTCTCCAACCTCTTCCAACCAAGGAGCATATGGTGGGTACCGATACTGGAAACGGAAAAGTCGTACAAGTCATTGGACCGGTGGTCGACATTGAGTTCCCTCCGGGGAAACTGCCACATATTTTTAATGCCTTGACGATTACTCAAGGGGAAAATGACAAACTGACGATGGAGGTTGCCCAGCACCTTGGAGAGAACCGTGTCCGGGCGGTGTCGATGTCTTCGACCGACGGGTTGGTTCGTGGGTTGGAAGTCGTTGATACCGGCGCAGCCATTTCTGTTCCAGTTGGGAAGGAAACGTTGGGACGTATCATGAACGTCTTAGGTGAACCGGTCGATGGGTTCGGCCCTGTTCCAACGCAAAAACGTTGGTCCATTCACCGTCCTGCTCCAGCCTTAGAAGATCAGGAAACCAAAACGGAAGTCTTAGAAACTGGCATCAAAGTGGTCGATCTCTTAGAGCCGTATGCTAAAGGTGGAAAAGTTGGCTTGTTTGGTGGTGCTGGTGTGGGAAAAACCGTCATCATCATGGAGTTGATCAATAATATCGCACTTCACCATGGTGGATTTTCAGTGTTTGCTGGTGTTGGAGAACGGACCCGTGAAGGAAATGATCTGTGGCACGAAATGCAAGACTCCAAGGTTATTGATCCTAAAGACTTTACAAAATCCAAAGCGGCGCTTGTCTATGGCCAAATGAATGAACCACCGGGTGCTAGGCTGCGGGTGGGTTTAACGGGATTGACGATTGCCGAATATTTCCGTGATGAAGAACATCAGGATGTGCTGCTCTTCGTCGATAATATTTTCCGATTTACCCAAGCCGGCTCCGAAGTGTCCGCGCTGTTGGGTCGTATGCCGTCGGCGGTCGGATATCAACCAACGCTTGGTACCGAAATGGGGACCTTGCAAGAACGCATTACGTCCACCAAGAACGGTTCCATTACCTCGGTTCAAGCGATTTATGTGCCGGCTGACGATTTAACCGATCCAGCGCCCGCAACGGCCTTTGCCCATTTGGATGCCACGACGGTGCTTTCTCGGGGTTTGGCAGAGTTAGGGATTTATCCCGCCGTGGACCCCTTGGATTCCACGTCGCGGATTTTGGATCCGCATATTTTGGGCGAGGAACATTACGGCGTGGTGCAACGCGTACAAGGAACCTTGCAGAAATACAAAGATTTGCAAGACATTATTGCGATTTTGGGAATGGACGAATTGTCTGAAGATGACAAGCAAACCGTGGCGAGGGCTCGTAAGCTGCAGCGTTTCCTTTCGCAACCCTTCCATGTTGCCGAGGCCTTTACGGGATCTCCAGGAAAATATGTGAAATTGGTTGATACAGTCCGCAGTTTCAAAGAAATTGTTGATGGGAAATACGATCACCTGCCGGAGCAGGCTTTTTACATGGTGGGGCCGATTGAAGAGGCCATCGAGAAAGCCAAAAAATTGGGATATAAGGTCTAATGGCTTCTTCTGCGACTACAGTGTCACCAGGCAAGATCCTTCTCGAAGTGGTGACGCCCGATCATCGTCTATTAAGTCAGGAAGTCGATTATGTCTTGGCACCAGGCAATGAAGGCGATTTTGGCGTCCTTCCCGGACATTGTCATTTTCTCACAACCTTGCGTATTGGCGAACTGCAGTATCGAGTGGGTGAGCATACGGAGTTTATGTCCGTACTATGGGGATTTGCCGAAGTCACGCCAACCAAAGTAACGATCCTCGCCGAGATTGCCGAAAAAGCGGAAGATATTAATGTGGATCGTGCGACAGAAGCCGTTAAAAAAGCAGAAGAACGACTGGAACGAGGTGGTTTACCTTCGGAAGTTGAAGAAGCCCGCGTGAGCTTAGAAAAGGCGCGTCTCCGGAAAAAAATCGCCGACCGTCACCGCCAACAAGGCGGATCAAGACTTTCCTAGTCTCTCAATACGTACCTTACCCCCTCTGCCCTCCATGCCGCACGTTGAAACGCGGACGGAAATTATTGTTACCGCTGGGGAATCCCCCAAACGGCTTGATCATTTTCTCGCCAATCGTGACCCCTACTATTCTCGAACCGCTCTGCAACGTTTAATCGAAGACGGTCATATCACCATTGCTGGCCAGGTGGTCAAGCCCAGTCACAAGGTGAAACCCGGCGACCAAATTCTGTTGGTGGTCCCTCGCCCAGAGCCGATTGATATAAGTCCCGAACCCATTCCCCTTCACATACTTTATGAAGATGAAGTGCTTCTCGTCATCAATAAACCCGCAGGCCTGGTTGTTCATCCAGCCCCTGGCCATTGGACGGGGACGATGGTCAATGCCTTGCTGTATCACATGCAACGTGGAGAAGGACATCTCTCATCGATAGGGGGGCGAGAGCGGCCAGGGCTGGTTCATCGATTAGATAAGGAGACCACTGGTGTGTTAGTGGTGGCTAAGACGGATCATGCGCATCGGCATTTATCTGCGCAATTTAAAGAACATACTATTAACCGTCTCTATGAAGCCTTGATATGGGGAGCGCCAAAGTCGGGGGAAGGCCGTATTGAATTAGCTATTGGACGAGATACGAAAGACCGAAAAACTTTTTCCGCACGAACGACACGACCGAAAGAATCGTTAACCAGCTATAAAATTCTCGAACGATTTGGGAAACTGGCTGCTTATGTCGCCTTAACACCAGGAACAGGCCGAACTCATCAATTGCGTGTGCACCTGAAGGCAATTGACTGTCCAATTTTAGGTGACCAAACGTATGGCGGAAAAAAGGTAATGGAAATTGGGGGCTTCAGCGTTCCTCGTGTGATGCTCCATGCTAAAGTCTTAGGTTTTGTTCATCCTCTTACCGGAGAATCGATGATATTTTCGGCGCCTCTCCCAGAAGACATGGAAACGGTTCGTCGGGAGTTAACAAATCAAGGTGCCCTCCCGTCTTGACAGGCAACCCTATGTTTGGACTAGATTCAGACCGATGAGCAAGCAGGAACCCCTTCAGCCCGGACAAGTGGTCGATACGTTAGGTGAGTTGATTTCGAGTTTGGCCGCCTTTGCCGCCAAAGTCCCTGCCGCGTCAAGAATGATTTTGCCTGGAGGAGTAAGACCTGCTGAAGAAGCGGTCGAAGTGTATGAGGATATCGTCTACCGTTTTCGTGACCGGGCTGGAACCACGTACAAACCTCTCCCGCCTTTGTTTGTGAAATCGCTAGAAGCATTTGAGGCGGGAAAAGTGTTTGACGCCGTGCCGCCCCTTTTGCAATCCATCGAACTGCTTGTCGATCTTCACAATCAAGAAACGATCAAGTTTAATCCTGAGCAACAACAACGCATGCGGGAATATCATCGCCGGTTGGAAAAAATTGTCCCGGAAGTCAAGCAATCCGAGGTGGATCTTCCTGCTCCCGATTCCTATTAGCTCCTTATTTTTTCTTCGTGAAGAAAATGCACGGGTAAGATTGAGGCAAACCCAAAAATAGAAACCTGGTGAGCTAACGGTTAAGTGGTCGTCAGTTCCACATGGCCGGTGGAAATTGTTGAAGCGAAGTCCGGAGAATGAGTTGATTCCCGGTTGAGAAGGGAGGCTGGATAACTTTCCATGTACAACCGTTTTCCTGCAAGCCTTGCCCGATAAGGGTGAGTTGATGGGATCCTTGGTCATCTATAAGAGAGACGTGGCTGAGGTTACAAAGAAAAGTCTTGAATCCTAGATGGTGTGATCGAAACACGATTAAGCCCAATTCTTTTGCGACCTTTTTATAAAAGGGTCCTTTCACATAAAACATGATCGTATCTGGAGACAATTGTTCGGTCTGAATCATTCAAATTCTCCCCATGAAATGGGTATGGTTGTCTGGGTTAAACAGAGAGTAAACCTCAAAACAAGAGATTGTACCATTCCTCAGATGGGGGGCTAACTTCTCGCCAAGGTGTATAAACCTAAAAGCGGCAATTGGCAGGTTCGGAACCCTTCGACACGCCCACTCCGCAGGCTGCTCAGGGCGAAAGGACCCTTCTACATTTGGGTGAATCCGTCAAAAACCGTTCGTGCTGAACTTGTCGAAGCATGGGCGGTGGTTCCCCACAGCAACTTCCGTTTTTTAGGATAAACCAGGGGGATTCATTGAAGAGCGAGCTCCAGTGAACAGAAAATAGGAGAATCTTTCATCTCTTTCAATCCTTCAAAGTTGACGGGTCTCCTGATGGACCGGTATAACGTGAGCTACTTTTCCGATAGCTTTTCC
>JAOUNC010000208.1 GCA_029881175.1 Nitrospirota bacterium
ACGGCAAAGTGTGGGTATCGGAAGTAGCGGCCTTGGATGAAGGCGACTCGACAAGTTCTGCAGGCGACAGTGTGGCCGCCGCCGCGACCGGAGACCGAAAGACCATTACGTTTGTCATCAATATGATGGGAGTGGATTATTCGGCGCAAGGAGCCTCCCCCTATACCCAGACGCATGTGAACAGTTCCGGGTTAGCCATGCATGATCCTGTGAACTTTTCGGTGAATAGTGCGTATGAAGAAGCCTCATTCGGGCAAGTGACGTTTTCGGGAACGACGGCGACAGATGTCTTTTTGGTATCCGTGCCCTATGACCCGGCAGAGGCTTGTGCCTATCGAACCATTGCGGCAAACGCCGATTCGGCTTCTCCGGTGAATCTAAATGGATATCGCCACAAGATGTATGTAGTGCCGCCTGCAGCCATTTCCGGTTGTACATGGTTGGCTTTAGGAGAAGTGGGAAGTTATGCCAGTACTGCAACGAGAAAGTCCTGGAGCACAAGAATAGATGCGATTGCATTTGCGCATGAATTAGGCCACAACATTGGCTGGCATCATGCCGCCACAGATCCGGATAATGACGGCACCAAAAATGTGGAATATGGGGATACGTCAGATTTAATGGGCTATTGTTGTTCAAAGCGGACACTCAACAGTGTGCATGTGGATCAAGCTGGGTGGTTTGATCGATCGGACTTGCAAAGTAAAATAGTGGATGTGACGAGTGCTGGCCAATTTACGTTGGCACCCTTAGGCACCGATCCTTCGTCCTCAAGCGATCCACAAATCTTAAGAATTACCCCTTCAACGGGATGGCCCTATTATCTTTCCTACCGGCAACGAACAGGTAAAGATGTGACCTTGTCTTCCACGTATACGACTGGTGTCAATATCCATCGTGGGTTGGAAACCGGAAATTGGTCCTACTTGATTAAGGTGCTAAAAAGTGATTTCAGTGATCCGAATTTTTACGAATTTCATGATGCGGCTAATAGCCTGACCGTTTCCCAGGCCGAAAATAATGCGAACTATGTCACCATTGATGTCAGCTTTGGCGGGGAATGTGTGGTGGGAGACACCCAAGTGGTCCTTGCTCCGAGCAGTCAAGAAGTCAGTACCCTCGCCCAAACTCCGACATATACCGTGAACATTATCAATAACGATACCGCAGAATGTGACGAGACGAATTATCAGGTGTCGCTTGCTTCGGTGAAAGACGCTCAAGGCAATGCGGTTCCTGCCATTACTGGGGCAGTTCAAAGTTCGACCGTAACGGTAGCCCCTCAGAGTCAAGGGTCGACGACCGTCACGATGGGGTTAGGCGATGTGACCAATGGGTTGTACTCTCTGGTGCTAGATGTGTCGGATCAGAATGTCAATGAACCCTTGCATGCGAAGCAAGCCACGGGATCACTGAATGTGAATGTGGCGGTGTGTCAGATTGGAACGCCGACGGTTTCAGTGACGCCTGCTTCTCAAGTATTGACTGATGTCAGTCAATTGCAACCCTACAACGTGACCGTGACGAATACCGATAGCTCGGCCTGTTCGTCGACAAATTGGTCAGTGGGGCTCACCTCTTTGCTGAGCGGGACGGTGACCAATCCAGTGTTGAATGTCGCGCCGGGGACCTCTGCCTCGACGTTTATCAACATGAATGTGGCGGGAGCAGCTGATGGTCTGTATCCGATGACGATTCATGTGTCGGATACGAACACTGGCTCTGCCGTGCATGCGGCCCAAGGTTCAGCATCCTTGGAATTGAATGTGAACAGTTGCGTGATTGGCGCACCAACCCTCGTCTTAACGCCAAGCCAACAGCTGGTGTCCGATGTGAGTGGGCTCCAAGCCTATATGCTGAAACTTACGAACAATGATAGTTCGTTCTGTAATGCCAGCTCGTGGTCTGTGGCGGTGACCTCAGACTTGGGGAGTACGGTCGTGACTCCCACATTGAATGTGGCCCCTGGGGGCCAGGGGATGACAACCATCAATATGCAGGTGTCTGGAGCGGTAGATGGAACCTATCCCTTAACCGTCATGGTTTCTGATGGTAAGGCAGGACATGCTGGTCAGGTGGGAGCTTCTCTGCAATTGGATTTAATGGCCCCAACAGCACCTTCCGGGGTCTCGGCCCAATTGACTGGGAAAAGACGTAATCGGTCTGTTCAAGTTTCGTGGAACCAGGCCAGTGATAGTTCTGGTGGGACAGGTGTGGCTTCCTACTCTGTGTACCGGAACGGGGTGTTGTTGGGTTCGACGACGAGCCTGAATTATAAAGATGGTAATTTTTCGACCACCAGCGACAATGTCTATGAGGTGTATGCGGTTGACCAGGTTGGACATATCTCAGCGTCGCCTGGAACTGTGACCTACACAGATAGCGGGGGTGGTGGGAAGAAGCCGAGGGGAGCCAGGGTGAAGTAATGAGTCGGAAGTATTTGTTCAGATGTGGAAGGTGAAAGCCTTACCATAGCATGCACTTCATGGTGCATCTCCTTGAAAACGGCGGCTGGAGTAAGCTCTGGCCGCCGTTTTTCGTGTTTGGGAAAGTTTTATGAGAAGGCTGTCAGGTTATAAATCTGAGGTTTTGTGACCTGTTGGCAGGGGGGTGAGGCGGCGGAGCTTAGCAATCAGTAATAGTCCGGGGACAGCTAAAATTGTACAGAGAAGAAAGAACCCTTCCCACCCCAGCCAGGAAGCGAGAAAACCCGTAGTGGCCCCGGCAAAGACGCGTGGAATACCCATAAAGCTTGTGAGTAAGGCATATTGCGTGGCGGTAAAGCGCTTGTCAGTGAGGCTGGCCATGAACGCAACAAAGGCCGTCGTTCCCATTCCTCCGGTGAGATTTTCAAAGGCAATGACTACGGTGAGTAAAATGAGGTGATTGCCAACGATCGCCAGGAGGGCGAAACCAGCCGTTGAAATCATTTGCAGGAAACCAAAAATGAGAAGAGAGGGAACGATACCCCAACGATACACAACCAGCCCTGCTAAGACTCCCCCTCCGATACTGGCGGTCAGGCCAAAGGTTTTTACAATTCCCGCGACCGTGGACTTTGACACGTCTAAATCCACCCAGAAGGGTGCCAACATTTCCGAGGCCATACTGTCACCGATTTTATACAATAAAATAAACAAGAGAATGGAGATCCATTCCGGGCGACGGATAAATTCCAGAAAAGGGCTGGTGAAAGCCTCTTGAAATGATGTGGGAGGCGAAGCTTCAATGGTTGGCTCTGGGGCATACCACGTGGTCACAATCCCGATCAGCATGAATAAGCCCATGACGACATAGGCGGAAGACCAGGACAGATAGTCGGCTAAGATCAGGGCCAAGGCTCCGGACACGAGATTGCCAAGACGATAGCCATTTACAAAAATCGAGGAGCCAATTCCTAACTCTTCATCGGGTAAATACTCGCGGCGATAGGCATCGAGGACAATATCTTGGCTTGCGCTAAAAAAGGCCACAAACAGGGAGAGAAAAACAATGGTGGACAAGTGAATAGATGGTTTGGTTAAAGCCAACGACGCGATAGATACCATCAACACGAGTTGGGTTACCAGCATCCATCCACGTCGACGGCCTCCAAAAGGTGGAACGATTCGATCCATGAACGGAGCCCACAAAAACTTTAAGGTATAGGGGAGTCCGACGAGTCCGAAAAAACCGATGGTTGTTAAATCAAGCCCTTCTTCCCGCATCCAAAATTTGAGAGTCGAGCCTGTGAGTAAAAGCGGAAGGCCGGAAGAAAAGCCGGTCAAGAGCATGACCAGCATTTTGGGACCTAAGAGGAGTGTGAGAAAATTCTCCAGCCAATGTGCTGGCTGGTTTGGTGTGTTCATCTTCATGACCTTATCAAATAAATAGCCTTAGGTCTTGTCAGGTTTATCGTGATTGGGTCAAGGTAGGAGTGCTGGTTCGCATCATTGAGCGCACGATGTGATATTTCTTAAAATGAGCCGGTCGAAGAATATCGGGAGAATATTGGGTGATGGAATCAATAGACTTAAACAATGAGGTTCGGACCTGGCTCATCTCAATGATGGGGAAAATGATTAGCGTCATGATTCTTCAGAAACCATGTGATGGCGGGCCACAGCAGGTTGTGTGGAAGGGACAGGGTAAAGTGCTGAGATGTGTACAGGAAGGGGTGGTGTTGGATTTGAATGCTGGTGGATCATCCTGGTGGAGCAGGTTGTGGGGGAATTTGAGCGTGAAGCATGTTGTCCCCCGTTGGGTTCAAAAACCGTTATCCGTTCCGTATGGTGATTTGACGATTGATCTGGATCCTGTAACGGGAACGAAGTGGTTAGTCATTGATGCAGCTACCTGGAAGCGGTCTCCAGAAGAATTGACAAAGAAGAAGGACGCCGAAGCCAAATTACTGAACCAGTAAACGGTAGGGACGACAAGTCCGGAGAGATTAATTGAGGCTGGGATCGATGGGCATGTGGGCATACATGCTGTATTCATCCCCAAAGGATTGGAGGATTTCAGCCCATAAGCCCAATGAATCGTTGTCGAAGACCATATTGGGTTTGGCCGGCATGGTCAGCCAGGAACCACTTTTCATTTCATTTTCCAATTGGCCTGGTCCCCATCCGGAATACCCCATATACGCCCGGAAGGATTCTTCCTCGGCCGGAACCTCAAGAATGCGTTTGAGGGTCTCCGTATTCCCTCCAAGGTAGACACCATCGAGGACAGTATGAGTGTCTTCAACTTCTTCGTTGAGGTGATACAACACCAGTAAGCTATCTTTTTGAACCGGTCCACCACAGAAGACGCGGTGTGCTTGGCCTTCAAGTACGGGCATCTGGGGCAGGACTTCGGTGATATTCATCTCGGTTGGTCGATTTAATACGACGCCCAATGCTCCATCCGGACCATGTTCGCACAACAGAATAACCGTCTGGCGAAAATTGGGATCCCGCAGTGACGGGGTCGCAATGAGAAACATGCCTTTGCCTAATGGGGTATCCATGACCATAATCCTACCTTGCTTCAGAAAATCCATCAAGAGGCGGTTTTCATAGAGAATGGCGCGACAACCGTCGCCTGGAAGTCTTTAGCCAAATACCACATGGTTGATCTCACACAGACCTTATTGAGAAGGAAGGGGAATATTTGCATGGAGATCAATGGCGGTAATCTTTAAATTCACCAGCTGTGTCATCTAATTTCAAGAATGTGCGCATCTGCGCCTTTAGGGTGGCCCTGGCGCTTTCATCGCCGAGATTGAGCTGGTATTCGTTAATCACCATGGTTTTTGTGCCACCGGGACCGGCCCACTCATTCCAACAGGGCTGACAGACTTTTTGCTTAATTTCTTCTTCGAGCTTTCCCATAAACAGATTATCGGTAATGGGATCACTGTCCTTATCGCATTTGCAGCAATGAATTTGCGCCATTCTGCTCTCCTTTTGTAGGTTAAGGGGGAACTCAATTCTCGTATTCCCCAGATGGTGTTGTGATTAAAATCCTAACACAGGAATATCAGACTGGAAAAGAAGGTGAAGACAATTTCCGCACAATGATGATGATTGACAACGAAGCAAGATATGAATGTCAGGCGTCGTTTGACTTATCAAAAAGG
>JAOUNC010000209.1 GCA_029881175.1 Nitrospirota bacterium
GCTTTTTGCCTTGCCGGGTGGCGTGGTCTTGAAAATTTTTGATGTCTTGCATCAACAAAATGATATTCGCGTCATTTTAACTCGGCACGAGCAAGGGGCTGGACTTATGGCGGAAGGCTATGCCAAAGCTACGGGAAAACCCGGTGTTGCCTTAATCACCTCAGGTCCGGGGATGACCAATGTGATAACCGCATTGGCAGATGCCTATATGGATTCCGTGCCGGTTGTGTGTTTTTCAGGACAGGTCCCGACGGGGATGATTGGGAATGATGCTTTTCAGGAAGCTGATAATATTGGCTTGAGCCGTCCCTGTACCAAGTATAACTTTTTGGTGAAAGACGTCAACGATTTGGCGCGAACCATTAAAGAGGCGTTTTATATTGCCACGACGGGAAGACCGGGCCCTGTGTTGGTTGATATTCCCAAAGATATTTCGATGGATAAGGGTGAATTTCAGTATCCGAAATCAGTTTCGATCCGTGGCTATAACCCGACCTATGACGGGAGTAAGTGGAAGATTAAGCAGGCAGCTGATGCCATTATGAAATCTAAGCGCCCCATCCTCTATATTGGGGGAGGAGTTCAATTTTCCGGGGCGTCGGCTGAAGTGAAAGAGCTGGCTGAAATGATGCATATCCCAGTGGATATGACGTTAATGGCGTTAGGCGCATTTCCGGGGGATCATCCATTGTCCCTGGGTATGTTAGGGATGCATGGGACGTATGTGGCGAATATGGCCATGCATTATTCCGATTTGGTCATTGCGGTTGGTGCGCGATTTGATGATCGGGTGACGGGTAAGGTTTCGGAGTTTTGCCCAACGGCCAAGATTATTCATGTTGATATTGATCCCACGTCGATTCGGAAAAATATTCACGTGGATATTCCTATTGTCGGGGATTGCAAGCGGGTATTAATCGAACTGAATAATATTTTGCGGGCTACGGTGAATGGGAATCAAAAAGAGCACCGAAAGCCTTGGTGGGATCAACTTGCCGCCTGGCAGGAAGAGCATCCGTTGGCGTATACGCAAGAACCTGAGGCGCAAATTAAACCGCAATATCTGATTGATCGGTTATATGAATTGACTGCTGACCGTGATCCGATCTTGTCCACGGATGTCGGCCAGCATCAGATGTGGGCGGCACAATATTTTAAACTGAAAAGCCCACGGACCTGGTTAACCTCTGGCGGGTTGGGAACGATGGGGTTTGGTTTCCCTGCTGCCATGGGTGCTCAAGCTGCGTTCCCCAATCGATTGGTGTTGTGTATTGCCGGGGACGGCAGCATTCAAATGAATACGCAAGAATTGGCAACGGCGGTAATTGAAAAATTGCCGGTCAAGGTGTTTGTGATCAATAACCGCTTCCATGGCATGGTTCGGCAGTGGCAGGACTTATTTTATGAAGGACGCTATGCTTCAAGTAGTCTGGGTAATGTGCCGGATTTTGTTAAACTTGCCGAAGCCTACGGTGCCGCGGGAATCCGCATTGAGAAGGTCGGGGATGTTGATGCTGGCATAGAAGAAGCTTTAGCGATTGATCGCCCCGTGTTCATTGATGTTTCGGTCTATCAGTATGAAAATTGCTATCCCATGATTCCGGCTGGAGGCAGCAATCATGAAATGCTGTTAGCCGATCCTCCAGATTTAAAGAAACCCAAATCCACAAACAAAGCGGCTGTCCAAGCGGATTCCGATACCGTGCTTACAGCCTGAATGCATAGGAAATATGGAACACATCATTTCGTTAACCGTAGAAAATAAGTTCGGCTCCTTATCTCGTGTGGCTGGTCTGTTCAGTGGTCGAGGGTTTAATATTGAAAGTCTTTCTGTGGCTCCCACGTTGGATCCTTCGGTCTCCATGATGACTCTCGTTACCAACGGTGATGATCGCATTATTGAACAGATTATGAAGCAGTTGAATAAACTCATTGATGTCATCAAAGTGGTGGATATCAGCGAAAGCGAGTTTGTGGAACGTGAAACGGCCTTGATTAAAGTGCATACTCGGCCGGAAGACCGGGCTGAAGCCTTGCGCATTGCTGATATATTTCGAGCCAATGTGCTTGATTCCTCTCCGACGAGTTACACCATTGAAGTAACCGGGGACGTCAGAAAAGTCCAAGCCATTATTAATTTACTCCAACCGCTTGGTATCAAAGAATTGGTGCGGACTGGCCGGATTGCGATTGGCCGAGAACCGACACGTCCTGCGCAAGCCCAACCCCGACCGCTTGCGAAAGCGAACTAATCAGATCGACCCACGGTGTTTTGATACAACCGGTGTTCCGTCAATTCTGAATGGCGGTGCCCACAAGGTATGTTCTAATTTTCCATTGAGGAGTGCATCATGAAAATTTCTTATGAAAAAGATGTGGATCAACAAAGTTTGGCCAAAAAAACGGTAGCCGTTATCGGGTTTGGGAGTCAGGGCCATGCCCATGCCCTCAATATGCGTGATAGCGGCATTCAAGTGATTGTAGGTTGTCGTGAGGGGGACTCATGGAATAAAGCCGAGGCCGCCGGGTTGAAGGTTATGCCCACGGCTGATGCTGTGAAAAGCGCCGATGTCGTGATGATCTTAGCGCCGGATGAATGCCAGGCTGCGATCTACAATAAGGACATTGCACCTAATTTGAAAAAAGGGGCCTACCTCGCCTTTGGCCATGGGTTTAATATTCACTTTGGGCAGATTCAACCTGATTCTCATGTCAATGTATTTATGGTGGCCCCTAAAGGCCCTGGACATCTTGTTCGCTCGGAATATACCAAAGGGACGGGGGTGCCATGTTTGCTCGCTATTCACCAGGATCCGAGTGGCAATACGGCAAAAGTAGGACTGGCCTATGCGAGTGCTATCGGCGGAGCGCGGGCTGGTGTCATTGAGACTTCTTTTCGAGAAGAGACTGAAACTGACTTATTCGGTGAACAGGCGGTATTGTGTGGCGGTGTGACGTCATTAATCCAGGCTGGATTTGAAACCTTGGTTGAAGCCGGCTATTCACCGGAGATGGCCTATTTTGAATGTTTGCATGAGGTTAAGCTGATCGTGGACCTGATATACCAAGGTGGCATTGCCAATATGCGCTATTCCATTAGTACGACAGCCAAGTATGGAGATGTCACACGAGGGCCGCGAGTGGTGACAAGCGAAACCAAGCGGGTGATGAAGGAAATTTTAGACGAAATTCAAAGCGGTCGATTTGCCAGGGAATGGGTTCTAGAAAATCAAGCCAATCGTCCGGTGTATAATGCCCTTTTGAAAAAGGGAGAAGAGCATCCGATTGAAGAAGTTGGGGCCCGATTACGGGGTATGATGCCGTGGTTACAAAAGGACCAACTCGTGGATAAGCAAAAAAATTAATGAGACGTTACTTGCATGGCTGACCAGGCCAAAGGGATTCCTGTCGCGAAAGAAGGCCTTCCCTTTATTCTCATCGGCGGGTTTCTTACCCTGGGTGCATGGACCATGGGATGGGTGGAGTTTGCCTGTCTGTTAGGGGCGTTCACACTTTTTACGACCTGGTTTTTCAGGAATCCGGCCAGAACGATTCCTCCGGGTGATCATGTGATCGTTTCCCCGGGTGATGGAGTGGTCGTGGCCATAGAGAAAGAGTTTGAGCACCGGTATTTAAAAGCTGAAAGTGTTCGCATCAGTATATTCCTCAATGTGTTTAATGTTCATATAAATAGAATGCCTATCGCTGGCATTGTGGAAGATATGGTCTATCAACCTGGAAAGTTTATGGTGGCTAAGCATCCAGAGGCTTCCAGTGGAAATGAACAAAATGTGCTGATGCTTCGTCGATCTGATGGGGTAAAAATTCTCTGTGTCCAAATTGCCGGGTTAATTGCCCGACGGATTGTCGCGTGGGTGGTGCCTGGTGAGCAGGTTGAAAAAGGCGAACGGTTTGGACTCATTCGATTTGGATCACGTATGGATGTGTATCTGCCTCAAGGCAGTACCATTCGCGTCCATGTCGGGGAAAAAGTCAAAGGCGGTTCATCAATTTTAGGGGAGGTGCCATGCGCGGAACCTTCATGAAGCAACCACGAAGACGACGAGTCGTCTCCCTTATTCCCAATATCCTGACCACAGGAAATTTATTTAGTGGCTTGGCCTCGATTCTTTTTGTGTTTGGAGGAAATTTTGAGGCTGCTGCCATCGCGATTCTTGTGGCCATTGTCTTTGATGTGTTGGATGGCACCACGGCGCGCCTCATGAAAAGTACGAGTGACTTTGGGTTGCAATATGATTCATTGGGTGATGTCGTGTCCTTTGGTGTGGCTCCGGGCTTGTTGGTGTATATTTGGGCGTTCAGTTCACCAAAAATGTTAGGGGCGGCGGTCATGTTTGCGTTTGTGGCCTGTGGGGCGCTTCGCTTAGCTCGTCATAACGTCCTGGCGACAACCAATAATGAGGGGAAACCTTTTACCGGCCTTCCGATTCCCGGTGCGGCTGGCGTGATTGCCACACTCGTGATCTTTGATCATTATGTGGTGTCGTTGGGAGAAAATGTGAAGCCGGTTCTGGGGATTGTGCTCACGCTGTTCTTAGCGTTTCTTATGGTGAGCACGTTTCGCTATCGAAGTCTGAAAGAATTGAAGGCTCAAGAGCATCACCATTTTAATTATTTAGTGTATGCTGTCCTTATTCTTATGGCGGTCTTAGCATATCCGCAGGCAATGTTGTTTGTGGTGTTTGCGGTGTATGCGCTTTCGGGCGTGGTTGAGCAAGGGTGGAAGTTTGTTGCCGGTATGACATCGGAAAAATCCGGGGTTGATGTGCCATCAGACGAGTTTCCCAAGTGAAGGCCAAAAGAGATCAATCTATGAAACAACGTGAAAGACTTCAGTCTGGAGGGACCGGATCATGACGAGAATGATTCGGATCTTTGATACGACCTTGCGCGATGGAGAGCAATCTCCAGGTGCCAGCATGAATATCGAAGAAAAAATCCTCGTGGCGAAGCAATTGGCACGATTGAATGTGGATATTATTGAGGCAGGGTTTGCCTTTAGCTCCCCCGGTGATTTTGAAGCCATTCATCGCATTGCCCAGGAAGTGGAAGGTCCTGTGATCTGTAGCTTGGCTCGGGCCAAGCCAGAAGATATTGACCGTGCCTGGGAAGCGCTCAAGGGTGCGCCCAAATGTCGTATCCATACTTTTTTGTCTTCATCAGATATTCATCTCAAGCATCAATTTCGGATGACAAGAGAGGAAGCACTCAAACGGGCGGTGGAGATGGTTCGTCATGCGCGAAGTTACCTGGCGGATGTTGAATATTCTCCCATGGATGCCACGCGCTCGGATCTGACGTATCTCTGTGAAGTGGTTGAAGCGGTGGTTGAAGCAGGAGCCAGCACCGTGAATATCCCGGACACTGTGGGGTACACCACGCCGCAGGAGTTTGGGGAGATTATTCGGACATTGCGTCAGCGGGTTCGAGGTATGGACCGTGCGATTATCTCAGTACATTGTCACAATGATTTGGGATTGGCCGTGGCCAATTCCATGGCGGCGATTCATGCCGGAGCCGGTCAAGTGGAATGTACCATTAACGGAATTGGCGAACGGGCTGGAAATGCGTCC
>JAOUNC010000210.1 GCA_029881175.1 Nitrospirota bacterium
CATCAAGATTGATATGTGGCGCCTCGGCTATGACATGGAAGACTTGGTGACCCAACGGACTCTTCTCAAGAAACGGCAGGAGATGTTGCACGTTCGGTTGTCAGAACTCACAGATCCGCAACGAATTGCCCAGCGAGCGCATGATGAATTAGGGCTTATCGTGCCGCAAGAAGGGCAAGTGGTGATGATTTCTCTCGATACGAATTCTTCGTCGGAGTCGGATGCCGGTTCGCCGGCGCGATTAGTTCAGAAATTTTCAGATTCATTGTGGGGGCTACCATGAGCGGGAACACCCAGGACATTCACCCTGTTTGTAAGATGCGTAGTGGCATTGTGTGCCTCTGTCTGCTCTTCGGATTTGGCTTGATCGGGTGTCGGTTGTTTTATTTGCAGGTTTTTCAGTCTGACGCGGGAGCGCATCAAGTGCAGCAGCAACATCAGCGAACGTTGGTTGTTCAGCCAGACCGGGGGGTGATCGTTGATCGCCACGGCCATCCGTTGGCCATGAATGTTGATGTGCCTTCTGTCTATGTCAATCTTGCCTCTCTCAAGGATCCGAAGCAAACCGCACGAGCCTTAGCGCCGGTTCTGGATATGCGTGTTACCCAATTACGCGAGCTGTTTCAGCAATCGCAATCACGTGTCCGGATCAAGCGGCAAATTCCTGAAGACATGGCCAAGCGGATAGAGTCGATGGCAATCCCGGGTGTAGAAGTGACCAGAAGTCCGCATCGTTTTTACCCCAAGGGGGAATTGGGTTCTCATATTGTGGGTTTTGCGGGTGATGATAATCAGGGGTTGGAAGGGATTGAGTTTCATTACGAGTCCTATTTGCGTGGAGAGAAGAACTTGGTGCAGTACCAGCGGGATGCCAAGGGTGGGATGATTTCATCGCTCGGGAATCATGCTTCTACGAGCCCTCTCACGGGGTATCATGTCACGCTGACGATTGATGAAGTGATCCAATTTATTGCCGAAGATGAATTGGCCAAAGCGGTTCGGCAGAGTGGAGCAAAATCCGGAACGATTTTAATCATGGACCCCATGACGGGTTCAATTTTAGCGTGGGCCCTGTATCCCACGTTTGATCCCAATCACTTTAGGAAGCTTTCTGCGAAAGATTGGAGAAATTGGGCGGTTACGGATCCCTATGAGCCGGGGTCGACGTTGAAGGTGGTGGTGGCTGCCGCAGCCTTGGAAGAGGGAATCATGGAGCCGGACACCTTGATCTATGGAGGTGATGGCCAAATGTCCGTAGCCGGCACCATTGTCCATGATCACGCTAAGTCCAGTTGGATGACCTTCACGGAGGCCGTGGCGCATTCTAGTAATGTGGGAGTCATTAAGGTGGCGGTCGAATTAGGCCCAGCGCGGATGCTGCAATATCTGAAAGCGTTTGGGTTTGGAGAGAAAACGGGCATAGACCTTTCAGGAGAATCATCAGGGATTTTGCGTGAACTCAACGAATGGAGCGGCCGAAGTCTCTCCTCCTTAGCCATGGGGCAGGAAATCGCCGTCACCCCGATCCAAATGGTCACGGCGATGTCTGTGGTAGCCAATGGGGGGTGGTTGATGACGCCACATGTAGTGTCTTCGGTTATGGATGGGCATGGGCAATCGATACTCACGACAGATCTGGAGCCAAAGCGACGACCCATTTCGGCTCAAACCGCTACACGTCTGAGCCGTATTCTTGAAACGGTGGTTGAAAGCGGGACCGGCAAGCAGGCCAAATTGGTGGGGTATCGTGCCGCTGGCAAGACCGGAACTTCGCAAAAAGTTGATCCTCAATCAGGCACCTATTCGTCATCAAATGTGATTGCGTCGTTTGTGGGATTTGTGCCCGTTGAGCAGCCGCGGCTTGCCATGCTGGTTGTCATCGATGAGCCGGAAGTGGGGCCATGGGGCGGAGAAGCAGCCGCACCGGTCTTTGGGAGCGTGGCGAAGCGAGTCTTGCCACATTTGGGAATTTTGCCCGGTGGGGCCCAATTGATTCAAGCGGCATTCTCATCTTCTCAGTCGCCCTCTCTACAAACTGTTGTGCAGTAAGTCGTGACACTTCAAGAATTACTTCGTCCACTAGATACCGTGAACACTCATGGCGATCTTCATTCTGAGGTCCTTTCGATTACCGAACAATCGCGTGATGTCCGGCCTGGTTCGGTCTTTGTGGCCATAAAGGGAACACATCGAGATGGGCATGATTTTGTGAGTCAGGCGCTTACCCAGGGAGCGGTGGCTGTTGTGGTGGAAGCGGATGCCTTCCAGCAGGTGCAGCCTCAGTCTCTGGTGGAGGCGGGGGCATTCATTCACGTCAACAACTCCCGCAGGGCGTTGGGAGTCCTTGCTTCTCAGTTTTATGGGAGACCGTCGTTCCAACTGAAAATGGTTGGTGTCACGGGGACAAACGGAAAAACCACGGTGACGCATCTGGCTAAATCCCTTTTGGAAGCCCATGGGCAACGGGTTGGATTGCTTGGGACCATCGGGTATGTGTTTGGTGGAGGGCAACGTCCGGCATCCCATACCACCCCGGCTCCGGTGCAACTTCAGGAAATGTTGGGAGAGATGGTCTGTGCGGGAATAGATGTGGCTGTGCTGGAAGTCTCTTCGCATGCCTTGGCCTTAGACCGGGTCGCGGGCTGTGAGTTTGATATCGTGGTGTTTACAAATTTAACCCAAGACCATTTAGATTTTCATCAGACGATGAAGAGCTATTTTGATTCGAAACTCCGCTTATTTACAGACTATGTGGATGGCGGGCAGAAGACTGGTCCTAAACGAGCCTTAATCAATATGGACGATCCGTGGGCTCCGTTGATTCTTCAACAATGCGCTATTCCCATCTGGACATTCGGGCTCCATGCCCAAGCGGATATTCACGCGGAAGCGATTCAGTTGGGTATGGATGGCACGAAATTTATGGTCAATAGCCCTCTCGGGCGCATGACCATCACCAGTCAATTGGTGGGTGAACATAATGTGTCCAATATGTTGGCCGCTATTGGGATTGGATTAGAGATGGGGATGTCCATCGCCGGCATTGAGCAGGCCTTGCAGTCAGTCACGAATGTTCCCGGGCGTTTTGAACGCATTCAAGAAAATCAGGATTTTGCGGTGGTCGTCGATTACGCGCATACCGATGATGCGCTGCAGCGTTTGCTGGATGCCGGACAGACTGTCAAACAAGGGCGAATCATTACGGTGTTCGGGTGTGGAGGCGATCGAGATCCGGGGAAGAGGTCCAAGATGGGGCAAGTGGCGGTGAAACATAGTGATCTCGTCATCGTCACTTCTGACAATCCACGGACGGAGGACCCGCAAGCCATTCTTGCTGATATCGAGGAAGGGATTGAAGCTCTCTCCTCTGAGGAACGATGTCCTTATCGCATGATCGCTGATCGGGCAGAAGCCATTCAGGTCGCCATTGAAGCGGCCAATTCCGGTGATCTTGTCTTGATTGCGGGGAAGGGGCATGAAGATTATCAAATTCTTGGGACACAGAAAATTCATTTTGATGATCGGGAAGAAGCCCGAAAGGCCATTCGGCATCGAATGGCTTCACGATAATTCGGATGACCGAATCCATGGCAACCTTTGAGGTGGATGACGTGTTGGCAGCGACGCAAGGCATCTTACTCACGCAAGAACCCAAAGGAAGGTTTCGTGGGGTGGAAACGGATTCTCGAGCCGTCAAGCCAGGTGATTTGTTTGTTGCCCTGCAAGGCGAGCATTTTGATGGCCATGAATTTATTGGACAAGCCTGGCAAAAGGGAGCGAAGGGGGTCGTCGTTGAAGAGACGAGGGTTGCCAATGTTTTAAAAGTCCGGCAGAAGAGGAAGCAGGACTCTCTGGCTGTGTTCGGCGTGCCCCATACTCTACGGGCCTACCAGGATCTAGCGCAGTTCCATCGCGCACGGTTCTCCATCCCTGTCATTGCCATCACCGGCAGTAATGGTAAGACGACGACGAAGGAAATGGTCAGTCGAGTCTTAGGGACTCGGTGGCGGGTTCTTCAAACGCATGGGAATTTCAATAATGCCATTGGCGTTCCCAAGACCCTGTTGGGTCTTCAGGCAAGGCATCAGGCGGCTGTGATTGAAATGGGCGTGGATCAGGTGGGGCAGACCACTCGACTCTGTGATATGGCCAGGCCAACGTTGGGTGTTGTGACGAATGTCGGGCCAGACCATTTAGAGTTTTATAAAACGATGGCGCGTTCTGCGGCGTCGAAAGCCGAATTGTTCGACTGGTTGCCCAGTGATGGCGCCGCCATTTTGAATGCAGATGACCGGTATTTCCCCCAATTTTTGAAAAAAGTGGGTTGTCCGGTTATTTCCTTCGGGTTGGCACATCCTGCCGATGTTCGAGGAACCAAGGCCGTCTGGAATGGGCGACAAACCGCTTTTCGTCTATGGTTGCCGAATCGGAAGACCAGCCAACATGCTCAAGTGCGAACCATGGGCTTACATAATATCTCGAATGCGCTGGCCGGGGCGGCGGTGGGTCATGCGTTGGGCCTTTCTGCACCTGACATTGTGTCCGGATTGGCGAAATTTCGTCCTGCGCCCATGCGATCGGAAGTACGTCGATATGGAGGCGTGACGTATCTTTATGATTGTTATAACGCCAATCCTGCCTCGGTGAAAGCTGCGCTGGATGTCTTGGTTGAACTGGATCCTCAGCGACGAACGATTGCGGTCCTGGGGGATATGCTGGAGCTGGGACCCAAGGAAGCGCAATTTCATGAGGAGATTGGTCGTTATGCCGCAAAGAACCAAGTTGGTCATCTGATTGCTTGTGGGGCCTTTGGCGGCATGATGCAGAAAGGTGCGCTGAGGGTACGAAAAAATATGGATGTCACCGTCGTCAAGGATGCCTTAGAGGCAGGAGCGTTTTTGAAAACGCTTGTGAAGCGTGATGACATGGTTTTGATTAAAGCCTCAAGAGGCGCAAAAATGGAACGCGTGTTTGATGTGCTTCAGTCGCGGTAATGGGAATTGAGATGCTTTTTGCACAGAGGTCCCATGCAAGTTGTGAAAAGAAATGCATGGCGAAAATTCTGGAGAGACGAATGTCCATGTTTGACCAAACACAAATTTTTTCTCTTTAAAGGTCTTAAGACGTAAATCCATATGCTGTATTTGTGGTTATATCCTCTGCATGGTGAGTTTGCGATTTTTAATGTCTTTCGCTACCTCAGTTTCCGCATGATTTATGCGGCGATTACCGCCTTTCTTATTGTTTTTTTTCTGGCTCCGCCTGTCATCAAGAAATTGCAAACTCTGGGGTTAGGGCAAAAGATCCGGACTGATGGGCCACAATCGCATTTTGGTAAATCCGGCACTCCAACGATGGGAGGGATGCTGATTCTCTTTTCTGTTCTCGCTGCCACGCTGTTATGGGCCGATGTGTCTAATTATTACGTCTGGTTGGTCATGTTGGCGCTTGTCGGTTTCGGCATGATCGGGTTTGTCGATGATTACATCAAAATCTTACGAGGGCGGTCAGAAGGGTTAACCCCCACGCAAAAGTTTGTCGGACAGTTAGGCGTGGGGTTGGGCATTGGATTGTTTTTCTATCTTTCCC
>JAOUNC010000211.1 GCA_029881175.1 Nitrospirota bacterium
GAGTCCGTCTTCTTTTTTGAGTATCGGCGCGAGCGTGGCTTCGGATTCGTTTTGCGGTTGAGCGACCACGGTCCCGGCTAACCATTTTTTTAGCGTCGAAACAAGCAACTCCCCACCCAGTGCGGCCATACGTGAGGCCACATCCCCTGCCGTATCCTCATCAGATATGGGCAATACCGATTGTTCTAGGATTGCCCCGGTATCGAGGCCCGCATCCATGACCATGATGGTCACTCCCGTCTCCGTTTCGCCGTTCATGACTGCCCATTGAACAGGGGCTGCCCCGCGATATTTGGGTAACAACGAACCATGGACATTCAGGCATCCATGGGGAGGAAGATCTAGAATGGCCTGGGGTAAAATTCGCCCAAAGGCAGCAACCACAATAACGTCAGGACTCCAAGACTGCAGAGTATCCAAAAAGACAGGAGATTTCATCTTGTCTGGTTGGATCACTGGAATATCTTGAGCCATCGCACAGGTCTTGACCGGGCCAAACTGGACTTTTTTCCCCCGCCCACTGGGCCGATCAGGTTGACACACCACGCCAACAACAGAAAACTCAGAATGAAGGAGTTCTTGAAGCGTCGGAACCGCAAACTCTGGGGTTCCCATAAATACGACACGCATGGCTTTCTTCTCTCAAATTCTTTCAAATCAACCACATAAGAAAAACAGATTACCATAAAACCTCTGACAGAGAAGAACAACTGCTCAAGCCGAACGTTAACAACGTGTCCGCATCTAAATTGAAGTGCGTTGACTCTCTTTCAAATACTGTGATAGAAGCCCACGCGAAGACCGATTTCAGGCATCCTTCACGTCCTAGTACAAACAGAATGGATCGCTCCCATGGGTGGACATAGCCATTGGTCAACCATTAAGCGGCACAAAGGTGCGCAAGATGCCAAACGAGGGAAAATTTTCACCCGCGTCATCCGTGAAATTTCCATTGCTGCACGGAGCGGTGGCGACCCAGACGGCAATCCCGCCTTACGCCAAGCCATTGCCAAATCCAAAGAAGTGAATATGCCAGCCGATACGGTCAAACGCGCTATTCAGCGCGGGACCGGCGAACTTCCAGGAATGCAATACGAAGAGTTTATGCTGGAGGGCTATGGCCCGGGGGGAACGGCACTTCTCCTTGAAGTTTCCACTGACAAACGCAATCGGACGGTAGCCGAAGTTCGAAATATTCTTACCAAACATAACGGCACCATGGCTGAACCCGGCGCGGTCGCCTGGCAATTCAATAAAAAAGGGTTATTAGTCATCGAGAGCCCAACCGTGACCGAAGAACAATTATTCGAGCTGGCACTGGAAGCTGGAGCCGAAGACGTTAAACAAACTCCATCTGGATTTGAGGTGATCTCGGAACCGGCAGATTTTGAAGCCGTCAAAGAAGCCCTCCAGAAGGCCGAAATTGAAGCCAGCCTGTCCGAGCTCACATTTCTCGCAGCCAACCCTATTCAACTTGAAGGCAAAGACGCGGAACAAGCCTTAAAACTCATGGATCTCTTAGAGGAGAACGAAGACGTGTCTAAGGTCCATGCCAACTTTGAGATCTCTGACGAATTAATGGAGAAAATGGCCGCCGAAAGTGCCTAGCCTCCCGACCTCTCCTCCATGCTCCCAATCTTGTATCGATATCCCGCTTTCTCTTTTCCTTCACCGTTCCTATTATTGTTCCTTGACTTTTAACTCAGACATCTCAAAGCTCCCTCGCTCTTCCTCTTACCCTTTTGACACATACCTGATATTGCCACACATATGATTGCCTCATTGTCGGGAACACTCTCATCTAAGACACCCCAAGAGGCCGTCATATCCGTGCAGGGCGTGGGCTATCAGGTGTTCATCGCGCTTTCCACCTACTTTACCCTCCCTGACATCAATTCAGCAGTGCAGATCTATGTCTCCACACATATACGGAACGACACCATTCAACTCTTTGGCTTTGGCACCACAGAAGAGAAACAGGCCTTTTCCCTCCTCACCACCATCACCGGCGTCGGGCCGAAACTGGCACTGAGCGCCTTGTCGACCTTATCCGTTCCCGCATTATGTGCGGCGATTGAATCAGGCGATGTCGAAATCTTGGGCTCCATTCCCGGCGTCGGGAAAAAATCGGCCAGCCGAATGGTCCTTGAGTTAAAAGACAAAACCAATCGCATTATTTTTTCCGAAGGCCAACAACCTTCAACGGCTCCGAACGAACCAATCAACTTCCTGCAAGAAGAAGCTTCATCCGCACTCATCAACTTGGGCTACCGTGCCCCCGAAGTCAAAAAAGCCATCAACCTCGCGATGACCAAATTGGACGACACCTACGCACTTGAGGACCTCATACGCACCACCCTCAAAGAACTGGCCAAAGGTTAAACACGACACATCGCATTAAAACCTCTGGAAAGGCTGGGATGAAGGCCATCTTTAAATGTACCCATATACTTCATTCGGTTACATGGCAATCCACAAAGAGGTGAAAAATGGCTAACGCCTCGAAGTCTCAAGTAAACGACTAAGATAGCTCATTCTTAGCTTCAATGACGCCCATGTAACTCGGATGCGTGCGATGGAAAAAATCTTTCTTTTCTTGATGCGGTCCCGATGTCCAAGATTGTTAACAGAGTGCTCGATTACTCTATTCGGACGGTCGAAGCATGGGAACTGATTGATATTGATTTTGCGAGAGCACTCCTTAGTCAAATTTTTCAAGGTTGGTCTGTACTGCGTGCAGTGCCAAGAAATACCCCCAAGATAAAGAAGGACGGTTGAAAGAACTTCAGATGAAGATTATGAATCTTAGATTATTAGGAAGGACTACAACGTTTCGCGGATTTTTTGGCCCTGGTAGCCGCTTTCGAGAACGCGCTTAAAAAATCGCAAAACATCCGCCAGGTCAAACCAAAAGCCGCAATTGATGCATTTGGCATTCAGCCGTTTGCTCACTCGGGTATATTGCCGTTCGACCAGCATCAAGCCTTGGCATCGCAGACATTTCATGGGTGCACCAATCGGATCGTGTATTTTGGAACAAGGTTGTATAACAACTGATCAGTGCACATCACTAAAATTCAAATCCTCCGTGCCCCAATCTCAAAGGGGACACTACACACCCAAACAACCACGCGCCATGTAGTAGTCTACCGCAGTCGGTTTAAAATTACGGCGACACATCCAGCTAATACGCCGCCGCCAACAATGGTTAATCCCATGGAAAGAATGCCCTCCCACGTGCCGGACGACGAGCCATGGATTAAATCGCGCATACCTCCTTGCACCAATAAGATGGCCAAAGTCAGCAGCGATCCCATCCCAAACCACCACGCAAATGTTCGCACAGTCTCCTTCAAAAGGCTTCAGATTACCTTAACAACTCCACTTGTTCTCTTCAGGGATTGAACTCTACTTAGGGCGCAATAGGGTGTCAACAACAGGCCACTCCCGTTCAATTACGATGGTGAGTCAGGCCCCTCCCCTATACGAGCCTTGAGGCCATGATGCAAAAAGATCGACACATTGCTGGAGGCATTGTTGACAACGGCCAGGCCAGGCTGTTCACCCCTCCCGGTGGCCACCCGCAAACTCGTCAAGGCAAAGGGAGCATGGGGCGTCGGATAATGCCGTGGGGGATAGTAAAAGGTCCCATCGCCTTTGCCATATAACAGCGAAATACTCGCGGACTGAATATTGACCACAGCTACATCGGGAATTTTGTCGCCATCGAAATCCTGTGCCAGGCCCTGGTTCGGACCGGCATCACCCCCGGAATCTTTTCCCTCTTGAAACGTGCCATCGCCATTCCCTAAAAAGACGGTAATCGTATTCATTTCCCCATTGATCACTAAGAGGTCCAAGGCATGATCACTGTTAAAATCGGCAAAGGAGACACTGAGCGGACGTTTTCCCGTGCGGTAATCTTTGGGAGCCAGAAAGGTCCCATCCCCAAGCCCCAGCCAGATAGACACCGCATGACTCATGGGCCCACCATTGGTGACGGCGATATCCAAATGATTATCCCCATTAAAATCCGCCGAAGCCACTGAGGTGGGCGTATCCCCATATTCGTAGAGAGCACCGACCCGAAATTTCCCGTTCCCTAACCCTAAGAAGACCTGAATCTTGTCATTGCGAAGCGCGACCACCATGTCCGGCAGAAAATCTTCGTTGAAATCCCCGGTAGTAATACTGACGGGTGTTCGACGAACGGGATACTGCGATCCTCGCAAAAACGTCCCATTCCCTTGGCCTAAATAAACCAACACATGATTACCGCCCGAGCAGGCCACAACCATATCGGGAAAATGATCCAAGTTAAAATCATCCACCGATACATTGCGAGGCTCTTGGCAAGCGGAAATCATCTTCTGATCCTGAAATCCGCCATCTCCTGTCCCTAAGAGCAGAGAGAGGGAATTACCCTGAATGTTGGTAGTAATTAAATCCGTAAATCCGTCACCATTGAAATCGCTGGCTCGAATGGATGTAGGATTTTTGCCTACCTGAAAATCATTATAGTGATAGATAAGGTCCGGAGGGGTATAGTCATCTCGAGTCGGGCATCCAACCAAGGCCAGGGCCAGACAACCAGCCACAAGGGAGTCCCAGCCGATTGCCCTCGTGGACAAATGGCCCCAACTCCGGGGAATGTTCCGTGGCAAGAAGGGAATCATTATTCTACCTACACAACACACAGGTACGGGGGCCGGAGTATACGAATTTCCCAAGATCTTGTAAAACCACGAGAGCAAGACGTTGTTTGGCGATTTTCCTTTACGAAAGAGCTATTTTGAAGGAAATTAGGGGATGGAAGATGCGCTTCCTACTAGCAGAGCCTTACAGATTTATGGTATAGAAATTTTTCCAACTTGTTTCTGATGTGCTTTTGAAGGAGGGAAAGATGGCTACGAAAAAAGAAAAAATTGAGTTGAGCATGTATGGGGTTGCCGAAATCGTCAAATGGTGTATTACCCGCAATAATGGACGAGTTCCAGGCATAGATACGCCTATTTTTCAGCAACTTCAGGACCAAATCAAAGACAAACCTGCGACCAACGACTATTATACATTGGATCAGTTTTATAAAACCCGGAAGGTCTTTGAATTTACCCCTGAGGAAGTGGCGACCATTGACCGCTGTCTCTATGACATTCCAAATTTTGATGGCGCCCAGCTCCCACAAATTCGATATAAGTTTTGGCCGAAAGAGGTTTTCTTACAAAAAGCCTAAGTTGGCACAGCCAATCCCCAGCCTACCATTCTCAACTCAGAGTGTATTCCCTCCTACCTGAGCTCATTGCTGTGCTTGGTGCTTACCACCATTGCCATTCCTGCGTAACCAGGACATGTATCCCCAAAATAGCATTCGTGGTGGAATGGGCCACCACACAGGGCCATAATCGCCGCGTGTGGTAATACAGACCGTTATAGGCTACCCCAGCCATCATCCCTGCCAGCCATAAATTATGCTCCAAGCCGAATAACACCACCGTCGCGGCAAACGAGGCCAAAGTAAATGTTCCAAATGCTACTTTCTCAAAGTCTGGATTGACAACCCAGCGAATCAAAAACGACCGCCAA
>JAOUNC010000212.1 GCA_029881175.1 Nitrospirota bacterium
AGGACTCCTTATTATTTACTTTTCACTACTCACTTCTTCAACTACGGCGCAATGAGTCCTCCACCCTCGGCTTGATCGGTTTTAGAACCGGTGGACGACCCACAATGGGCACAGAGATATTCATAAAGATTCCCACTCGGAAGAACCAGGATCAATTTTTCACGAGCCGGCGTCGCGATCTGACATGTTGAACAAAACAATAAGGACGCTCGAAGGGACTCAAATTGTTTGGGCTCACCTTGTGAACCGGGAAAACGTCGCGGTCGCATCCCGGGCTTGGGTCCAGGTGGGCCGGAAAATGGTGACATTGGCATAATCGAGATCTTAGCGAAGGCCCACTAGCCGGTCAAGAAACCAAGCCCCCACCTCCCATTTCTGTAAAGATGTTCCGGTGGAACGTCTTCCGGAACGGTGTAGAAACTATTCGAGCCGGATATTATCCAGGTACAACGTAAATTCTTCTGGCGGGTTAACGGCAAACAGCAAAACCATTCTGATTGCACTCATATCTAGCTCTCGCCCTACTGGTGATTGGCGAATGGCATCCAACGGAATTTGAATTTGATTGAGGCCTGGTGAAATGGTAATGGCCTTATTAAACCGATCTGAATATTCATTATTATGATGAAGATCATCAATTCGAATGGCTATCGATTGCGAGTTCGGCAATTCAGAAAAGATGTCCAATTGAAAAAAAGTATACCCACGCCAGTCGGAATAGGGTTCATCAATGCGTATTCCGGGATAGGTCTTCGGATGAAACACTAACTGTCCCACCTTGTTTTTAGCGGATTGTTTCCAACCTTCTGGTGGGGCCACCACCTGCAACTCGCTATCTGATGCCTGCACAAATTTCATTTCCCAATCCGATGAAAATTGCAACAAAGATGGGAAGCGACTCGCCCGATCCCAATAGGCATAGGCCCATATCACAACGGGCTGAAGCATCGCTCCGAGCAGCAGCAGCACACAAAAACGAAGGATGGCCTTTCGAGGAAACTGTCGCCATTGCGCCCATTTCCTGGACACCTGTTGATCATACGTGAAAAACAACGCCAGTCCACACGTCGCGCCCACCAAGTCGAGAAGAATATCAGACAGTTCCGCCTGACGTGTCGCGCTCAAAGATTGCAGCGCTTCGGTAAACAGGGCCAACATCAACACCCCCAGCATCGCCATAATATAATCTTGCAGAAGAAACCGACTCGATGTGGGGAAGACCATGCGTGCCCCTTTCAACACCAGAATGGCCACCAACCCGAACAAAGGCACATGCGCAAAATTGTTGAGGGCTTTCGACAAAAAGGTGTGAGAGGGAACCGGAATAAACAGGAGGGAAAGAAATCCCAAAAGAAGGAATGCGAGTCCAACGGCCTGAGAAGGCGTTCGACAGGATCGAGTCTTCGGACTATCCAATTTAGGCTACACTCATAACGGGACGCTCATCACAGGCTTACGGCATCCCAAAAGGTGGTCGATTTGTTGTCACCATTCCCATGTAAGAAACTATTCTAGATGAATATTATCGAGATAGAGGGTAAATTCTTCCGATGGGCTTCGTGCATACAGCCAAATTGATTTGATCGCCTTGAGATCCATTTCCCGGCCAACCGGACCCAGCCGAATCTCATCTAATGGAATCTGAATCGGATTGAGGCCAGGAGTAATCGTGAGGATCTTATTGAACGCATCCTCAGATCTGTATTTGTTATATTGGTCATCAATCCGAATGATCATTGGTTGCAGGGCTGGCAATTCAGAAAAAATGTCGAGATGCAAATAGGAATAACCCTCCCAGTCCGGATAGGGCTCGTCAAGGCGAATACGAGGATATTTTTTCGTATGAAACACGACCTTTCCTACCCGGTCATCTGCTGATTTCCCCCATCCAAGCGGCGGCGGCACCATCTGCACATGGCTATCTGACGCATTCACAAACTTCATTTCCCAGTCAGACGCAAATTGCAGAAGCGATGGGAAGCGATTGGCCCGGTCCCAATAGGCATAGGTCCATTCAACAACAGGAAGAAACGTCATAGCCATGACCAATACGACGCCACAAGGAATCAACATGCGTCGCGGAAACGTTCTCCATTGCGCCCACTTCCCTGACAGAGAATGATCAGTGGTTATAGCCAAACCCAGCCCACACATCGCCCCTAACACGTCATGAATCACGTCGGATACTTGAGGCTTTCGCATCGGAATCAATGATTGCAAGGCTTCGGTCATCAGAGCCAAGATGACGACCCCGCCTAGGGCAACCGCGTAATGCCGGATAGGTGGCCAACCGAGTTTCTCTGCCAATAGTCGTGAAAGATGTAACAACAGTAGACTCACCACCATGAACAATGGAACATGACCACTGTTATTGACAGCTTTCCAAAAGAACGTATGCGTGGGGACTGTAAAAAAAAGAAGAGACAGCGTCCCGACAAGAAGCACGCCCAGCCCGACGGTCTGATAAGGGTTATGAGAGGATCGAGCCTTTTGACTGTTCAATTTAAGCTAAACTCATGACGGGACGCTCATCAAAGGCTTGCGCGCCATCTCGAAAGAGAATGGATTTGGACGTATGGGAGGAGATGCGTTCCCCAGGAAGAATGATGCCGACCAGATTGAGGGGATCAGCGGGTGAAAGCCGAATGTCTTGGGCTCCAGCTTGTGGATCTCGACGAACGGCTCGCAGAGCTTCCACGGCCTCAGGCAGTGCGAATTGTTCTCCCGTAAATCCATTCACAAAACGACCGCCGCGCATGTCCCCTCGCCATTCCATTTTGCGATATTGAATGAGCAACTCACGCCAGGTCATCGGCAGGGATTCGCGTTTTAAAACATCACGAAAGACCACCCCGTAACGTCGTGCCAACTGTTTCGCCCATTGTTCATGAGGATGAATGGAGGAAGTCTTTTCGGGCTCTACATCATCACCCTGCGATTCCAGCAACGCCCACCGTCCAACGCTATGCTGGGGTCGTCGCGCACGATCTTTCCCTTCGGCTCGACGCCGCCGGGGATCTAATAACGCACGCAAAGGATCAAACCCATCCGCCGTCACCAATCCGGTTGCTACGAGTTCCCATAAGGCTTGCTCGATTTCAGCGGCCAAATGCCCGGTTCGATGGGTGAGATCGGCAAAGAAACACGCGCCTCGATTGGCCAAGCATTCATAGATGGCTTGTGCAACGCTACTCAAGCTCAATCGAATGCCAAGTGGTCCAGACGCGTTGCCAGGGCGTGCCATCGTCAACATCCAGGTCACATCATCTCGACGGACAAAACTGATGGGCGCTATGCTGGTTGGTGAAACACGACGGAACGACTCCCCTTCCACAACCGGGCGCAAATTGGATTTCAAGTCAGGCGGGGTCAGCCGCCCCCAGGCTACTTCACCCCGCAAACAGAGATTGTCCAGCCATTCCGGCTTGTAATTAGCAATACGACTTTTCAACAGAGCCGCCTCCCAAGCAGAGGCCGGCGTTTCGTAGCCGGCTAATTGCGCGATGACTTCACGAAGTCCAGCTTCTCCATGAAGTTGCGACCCTGGCGCACAATGCTGCCATCGAAACAGAAACCGCATGAAATCTGAGGCCGCGACCGGTTCAATTTCTCGACGTAAGGCCGTCACCGTTCGCCGATGAATGCGAGCGAGGAGACTGCGATCGCACCATTCATCGTCTTGTGGTTGATCGACTGTACCCTCACCCCTACCCTCTCCCTGGCAGGGCGAGGGAGAAGAAAAGGAAGAGGGATTATTGGAAATAGCTGGACGGAATTGGCCACGCAAGACTTGTCCTTGCCCTTCCAACTGCAGCAAGGCGTGATGAACCTGTGAAGCAGCCATCCCTAAGCGCTTCGCTAGTTCTTGGGAAGTGACGGGACCGATATGGGGCATCCATCCTTGAACGACAGTCAGAGCTGCCGATTCCGGAGTCGGCGCTTCTTCTCCATCATTAAGGACAGAAGCCTCTTGCCCCCCAGCAAGAACGTCTACCTGTGCAAACAAGGTTTGAATGCAAGTAAAATGCTCTCTCGTGGTCCATCCTTCAATGACCGTGAAATCCCGAGATTCGTCAGACTTCACGCGAAGGGCCAGAACCCGGCTTTTTGCCACAAGACTCTCCAACTCAGCACCCCATAACTCCCCGTCCCTAGCCGGCATCCACCCCATCACCTGCAACACATCAAAGACTTCGTCCTCATCCCGGACAGCCGGCCAGGCTTCCTCGAGAACTGCCTCAATCGCGGCAGGATCTAATGTGCCAATCTTTCCATCGAACGATGCCGGTAAGGTGCGCCGTAGATTGACGGCCCGCGCACGTCGTTCTTCCAAAGGCGCGTCATCCAAGAAGGCATAAGGATTGGCATTCAATATTTCATGCGCGAAGGGCGACGGCACCGGCGATTCCACCACCCGCACCTGAATGGTCTGAGAATCAATGCGCTCTAGCACTTGACGTAGCCCCTCCACGTCCATGGCGTCGGTCAAACAATCTCGCAGGGTTTCCTGCACCAGCGAATGCTCCGGGACGGGAATATCACCCACGTGGTTATCGCCACAGGCCGCCGCCATCGGAAACGCGGCCGCAAGCAGATCCTCAGCACGCATTCGTTGGAGATGCACCGGCACCCGCTTGCCATTCTGAAACCGCAACAGGGCGAGCGAACGACTCACATTCCATCGCCAGCGTGTGGCAAATAGCGGAGTCGCCAGAGTCGCTTGAATTAACACGTCACGCACGGTCTTGGGCTGAAGAAATTGAAAGATCGTCTCGAGAGGGAAGCTATGTTGTTCACCCAAGGAAAGAACCAACCCATCATCAGTGGCTGCCGCCTGTAATTCAAAATCAAAATTCAGGCAAAACCGTTTCCGTAAGGCCAGACCCCATGCGCGATTGAGTCGCCCGCCAAACGGCGCATGCAACACGAGTTGCATCCCTCCGGCCTCATCAAAGAAGCGTTCGGCAATAATACAGGTCTGCGTCGGCACTCCCCCCAAAATGTGCACACCGCCCGCCACATAGGCCAACAATTGATCGGCTCCTGCCGCATCCACGCCACATTCGTCAAACAGCCTCTGACGTGCCGAAGCATCCCCCGGCATCGCACCGTTCTCAAGCAATTGATAAATGACGAGCCGCACCTCCGCCACGGCCTGCGACAGTTCTCGTGAGCGTGAGGGGGCTTCACCTCGCCAAAAGGGAATATTGGGTGGCTGACCATGGGCATCTTCCACACGAACCTTTCCAGCCTCAATGGCCTTGATACGCCACGAGGTAGTCCCTAGCAACATGATGTCGCCAGCCAAACTCTCAATCGCAAAATCTTCGTCAACGGTACCAACCACACTTCCGTCGGGTTCGGCCACAACGGAATAGGTGGCGGTTTCCGGAATGGCGCCACCGGAGGTTAAGGCCGCCAACCGACCACCACGCCGAGGCCGCAATCGGCCTTCACGCCGGTCGTAACTAATGTACGCATATAAACGACGACGGCCTGGCACAAATCCTTCGGCAATCAGTTGTATCAAAGATTCAAACTCTTCCCAGGCCATA
>JAOUNC010000213.1 GCA_029881175.1 Nitrospirota bacterium
GGCAACACCTTCCAGGATCCTTTATGGAATCAACCTCAACTTTCATCTGTCCACATTGCACCTTAGTTTCACGCACAGAGGAAACCTGTTCGCATTGCGGCGCACTCCTGTCTCTTCCCTCTTTAGTATCCACCACGGACTGGCCCGTTTCGTCTGATCTCATGACTCAAGCACCATCGAGCTTGCATTCGTCACTATATCCCCAGGATCCCCAGGCAGATTCCGATCAAAAGCAACCTCCAACCGTTGACATCCCCCAAACAACCGACTCATTGAGCCGGTCGATTTACCATCCAATTTTTTGGGGACGCGGGCGAACGCTCTTTGGCATTTTCATCATCAATACCTTCTATACCTTACTGACCCTGGGCATCTATTCGTTCTGGGGCCGCGTGCGTATTCGCCAATTTTTGAGTAGCCAAACCAGCTTTGCCAAAATCCGTTTTTCCTATCATGGTACCGCACAGGAACTACTCAAGGGATGGTCGAAAGCCTTCTTAGTCTTTGGTGTTCCCTATCTATTCCTCAGTCTTGTTCCAATCATGTGGGAGCAGGTACCAGCATGGATTCCCAATACATTAGCCGCAATGATGGTCTTCTGCTTCATTCCCATCGCCGTCGTCGGCTCACATCGGTACCGCTTAAGCCGCACGGCTTTAGGAGCCATTCGCTTTTCCTTTCGCGGACACGTCAAAGATTATGTGAGAATCTGGTTCACGGGGGCCTTCTTGACGTTCATCACCGCAGGCATCTATTACCCGTTCTTTGAAAATACGCGAAGAGCATTTCTCGTCTCGCACACCTATCTCGGCAATCGGCATTTTACCTACAAGGGAACGGGCATGGCCCTGCTGGGAATCTACGGAAAAGCCTTAGCGCTCATCCTTGGCATTCTTCTCACGACAATACTGATACTTGTAGAGCTTTCTGGAGTTCCAATCACTCCGGAGGCCCAAAGTCACGTGACGGACTGGCTCAAAGGGAGAAACTTCCCTTCATGGCTTGGAGTCGGAATCTTGGTGAACATCTTCGCGTTCATGTGGTCCTGGTTCTATTTACAAGTCTCCAAGCAACGCTACTTCTGGAATCATTCGGCCATCGGCAAGGCCTCGTTTCAGTTTACGGCTTCCACATGGAACCTGATTGAACTACGCGTGATTAATTTTTTGATGCTCGTGCTCACCTTCGGATTGGCCTGGTCTTGGGTTCAAGTACGAAATCTTCAATTTCTGTATTATTATTTGGGGATCAAAGGCCCATTAGATTTACATCAAATCGAACAGGAGGCGTTGGATGCCTCACCCACAGGGGAAGAGCTGGCTGGGTATTTTGACGCCGGGTTTGATTTAGGATAAGGGGCTGTTGAAAAAAGCCGCCAGCGGCGTTCTTGCCAGTTTTCCGTGCTCACGTACTGGAAGTACGCTCCGCGCGCAAAACCGGTTGCGGCCTTGCTGAACGAACGTTTTTGAACATTCCCGTTGGGCTATTGGCATTGTGATCTTCTAGGGCAAATCCGGCTTTTTGCGCGAAATATTCAACACGTCCGATAAACGAACATTCACCTGGAAGATCTCACGCCATTTCCCATTTCCACTGTATCCCTTGCTCCTCACTTTTCACGTCTCACTTTTTACTATTCTTCCAATGACCACTCAGATTAATTGGAAAGGGTCCTATTACGATGGACGCTCGCTAGTTCCCCAACCCGTCTCCATCACCGTCGAACCCACGGGTCTGACATTCCACATCGCCTCCGGCACACCTCATTTTTGGGCCTATTCGGAAATTCAACAAACACAAGGCCGGTATTCGGGAGAAGAAGTTCGTCTCGAACGGGGAGCCGGTCTATCCGAAACACTGGTCATTCCCAATGCCAATATCTTATTGGTCATTCACCAATTGGGCGGGGACGCGGCTCGTCACATTCATCATCCCGGCATGCGCCACAAGCGCGTCTATTGGACCATTGCCGCAGCCTTGGCCGCGCTTCCCATTATCTATGTCATTTTTACGTGGGGCATTCCCTCCCTCGCGGGACCGATCACCGCAGCCATCCCCATTTCGTGGGAAACACAATTGGGCCAATTTGTGCAACAAGAATTCACGGAGAAGGAACAAGTCTGCGACAACGCCGAACTGACCGATACCCTGGAAACCATCATGGGGAAGCTGATTACTCCCATTCAGGATTCTCCGTACAAATTTCATGTGACCATCGTCGATAGTCCCATGGTGAATGCCATGGCCGCGCCAGGCGGATATCTGATCGTGTTTCGGGGACTCCTTCAGAAAACCGATACTCCTGCAGAATTAGCGGGAGTATTAGCTCATGAAATTCAACATGTCCTGCTGCGACATGGCATGCGGCTCATCGTGCAACATGTCTCCATGGCCGTCATCATTGCGGCGCTGAGCGGAGATGCCAGTGGCATGCTGTCGTATGGCTTACAAGCCGCGCAAACATTACAAACGCTGTCATATAGTCGCGAGGCGGAAAATCAAGCTGATGAGCAAGGATTGGCTCTCCTCCAACAAGCCGGTATTCATCCAGAAGGCATGATTTCGTTTTTTGAAAAACTCAGCCATGCTGATGGAAAAGGCACTTCGCCCTTTCGCTATTTTTCCACTCATCCGCCTCCTTCGGAACGACGGCAACACCTCGAAGCGCTGGCGTCCGCCCATGCCGTTCACTATCAAAATTTCGCGTTTGAGCCGGACTGGCCAACCATCAGAAATCTCTGCGATACGCAGCAGGTGGGTAGTAAAAAGTAAGAAGTGTAATGAAAAAAGTCATGTGGGATTGCCCGGTGGGGCATCTGCGTTCTTAGTTTCTGTCATTCCCGACAGCTTTCATCGTGAATCCATCCTAGCGGAAGGCACATGAGGCGTGAACGTCAGGCATATAATATTTCGCTTCGCCCTTTACGCTTCATAAAACTTTGGATTGCCGCAGACCTGTTACGTCTTCTTTTTAAATGAAATGTGATCTTTATATTCCGCTATGGCCGCGCCTAACGCCTTGGCTCCCAATGGGATATTGGCTTCCAAGGCATCTTCGACTGCCGGATCATCAATGATCACTTCAAAGCACTCATGCTGATTAGTCAGCACCATGCCCTTCTCCACTTGCCGAGGCATATAAATCTCGGTCCACACTTCCTTCTCCACCAAACACACATCCCGGAACCGTTCATAGAGAAGCGCTAAACGTTCTTGATCAGAAATCACCAGCGGATTATTTTCCATAACAAAGGCTCCCTATTTTCATTCAGAAAAACGACGACGAACAACTACAGTGTACATACCGAATTTTTGTCCTTGCTTCAACCCACAACCCAAGCGTCCCCAGGAACATTTACCCCGGAAGACTTTCTTTTGAAAAAAATGACCTAGATCAGTGGATTCTTTACTGTAAGCCAGGAGAACTTTCGAAAATCCGTGTCATTCGAATAGAGGGTTTTAACCTCAGATTGTTTGAGCAACGCCACCAGATGGGCGTCTGGGACCAAATTGCCACGCACGGGAATCGCGCCAGCGATTTCCTCATAAATCTGCAAAAATCCTTCTTCCTCCGACAGGGTCTGAACATGAGGAAAGCCTAAAAACATTTTAATATTGTTTAACGCTTCTGTGGGGGAGAGAGGATGCCTGAAAATACGAGCATGAGTGGCCATTCGGAGATAAGACATCACCGTCGGCCAAGCGAGATAACACAACTCGGAATCGGTCACGCATTCCTGTAGAAACGTCCCCGCTCTTTCATAAAATGGGCTTGAACGATCAGATGCGTAAAGAAGAAGATTTACATCCAGGGAATAACTCACGGCGACGGCTCATCCAAAGCCGCGTACACCGCTTCTTTATCTCCCAGATCCACACGGGCCTGCATAGGCTGAGACACCCAAGTCAGAGTCGGCGAAGGCTTGGAAGATTTTCGTTGCACTAATGCTTCTGCTAATAATTCTGAGACGAGCTGACCAAGCGAACGATGTTCCCTTTTTTGAAGCTTTTTGAGTTCCTTCAGAATAGGTGCATCGATATCAAGGGTTGTTCTTGCCATGATGATTTGATGCTATTTTATCTAGCATCAGATGTCAAAGCAATGCCACTACCTACCCTGACACCATCCTACTCAAAAGAGTAGGCCATTCTACCTTCCAAACACTTCCATCCAGGGATCTTTCCCGAGAACCCACAGATAAAAGAAGGTTCCGAGCCATCCATGATAAAAGCCGAGCGGCCAAAGATTTCGATCACGCAGATAGCAGGGGATAAAGAGAGAGGCCATTAAACCGGTCGCGATCATCAGCCATCCATTTGGATAATGAACTAGACTAAACAGAACCGCCCCCACAGGCATGGCCACTATCCAACCCTGTTTCGGGAAAAGTGCCATGAGATTGGCGACACCCAGTGCCTGGACAAGAAACTGCTGGAGGATTCCCCATAGAGGATAGAGCAACAGCAGAAAGAAGATGTGTCCCTGCCAGAACAGGCGGCCGGATCTCGCGCCATACCAGGCTATGGCACCTGTCGCGACCACAAAGATCACCGTAGGCCAGAGGAACGCCGGCAAAAGATTCTCGGTCTGAAAACCCCACTGGACCCACAGGCGTGAGTCCTGCCAAACCCGCCATCCGACATAACCCACCCAGAAGACGGATGCTAAGAAAATAAATAGTCCCTTGGCCCCGAAATGAGTAAAGAAAGGGTGCAATATTCCTGTGAACACCACGGCCCCTAGCTCAACTCTTTGCGGAGTCAGTTGAGACGGGAAGTGCCTTGCTTCACGATCAATATTGTCGGTGCCCATAGACAGTCAACCCGACTTTCGTTGACTCAGGCTCCTACAAGCAATAGGTCCGTAAGGGTGGGAACCCATTGAATCCTACAGACGCATAACTGCTGGTATAGGCCCCGGTGCTTAAGATTTCAATTCGATCCCCAATGGCCAAATCCAATGGCAAGGCATAGGACGCTTTTTCATACAACACATCCGCACTGTCGCACGTGGGGCCCGCCAATATCACGCATCCCATGGGACCGGAACGGTCGGTGCGCAGCCGATATTTAATACATTCATCCATGGTTTCCGCTAAACCGCCAAACTTGCCGATATCCAGATAGACCCATCGCCGGACATCCTGGCGTGATTTATGCGCAATCAGAATGACTTCACTTTGAATGACTCCGGCATCCGCCACCAGAAACCGGCCGGGTTCAATCATGAGTTGAGGAGGCGTGGACCCAAAGGAGTCCTGAAGGGCTTGTTGAATGGTGTGGGCATAAGAGGAAAAGGGCAGAAGGGTCGCTTGGTAGGTGGCCGGAAGTCCGCCGCCAATATTGATCCATTCCAGCTCAAGATTCTGTCGACCCAATTGACGGTACAGTTCTCCTGCCTGCTGCATGGGTTCAACCCATTGCTGAGGGTCCGTCTGTTGAGATCCCACGTGAAACGTGACCCCGATCGGGTTCAATCCCAAATCGCGGCTTTTAAGGAGTAGGTCATACGCCATATCCAGGTCACAACCGAACTTTCTTGAG
>JAOUNC010000214.1 GCA_029881175.1 Nitrospirota bacterium
CGCTCCAATTTTCAAAGCATTAGAGATGCTGAGAGGATCCCAAGATATGAGGAAGTCAAGGAACGTACCTTGCAATACTACACGACGAAGTGAGCTAGACATCCTATTTTTGATGTAGTTGTCATCGGTGTCTTTGTAAGGATGGTCTTGTAGTATGTGCATTTTCAAGAGAGCAATCAGAGGCGTCTACGACAAAGCTATGAAGTCTTTGTGAGAAATGACATGTTTCTGTTTCCATTCCGTCAAAAATCGAATGCTTGTTCGTACACCATCAGTAGTCCACCTCACTTTCTACTAAACTACCTTGAATGATTCAGCCTTTCATGTTGCTGCCCGCTCGTCCCATGCTTCCGGTCATGGCCTGTTGAGTTTGCCTATGTGCTATTTTTATGGGCAGTCGTGCTCCTGCACCAACATGTATTTTCAGGAAGCTCAACCAATGGAATAAGAAAAATCTCTGCACAAAATGAATTCGCTATTTTAAAACGCGGAGGTGTTCAAGAAATGCTATTTAAGGAATGCATGGCGATGACAAAGATTAGTCCCTGGCTACTTGGCATGATGGCCATGGCGGCGCTGTTCTCAATGGCCTATCCGGCACATGCCAAACGAACGACTGCCTTTTCTTCCCTACCAGAGATCCCAGAAACCATTTTTGCTGCGGGTGACATTGCGAAATGTAACGGCGATCATTCTAAGTGGGAGGAGTTTCTTAAGGTGGTGGGTCTTTTGCCCGAAAGCGCGGGAGAAGAGAGCGAAGAGAAGGAGCCCTTTCTTCACAAGCTTCTCGAGCTTGTGGGATGGATTGAGGAAACCGACTATTACGCCAATGCAGAAGAAACCGCTAGCCTTCTTAAGGGCTTAAAGGGCTGGATTCTCGCACTCGGCGATCTTGGGTACCCCATCGGGTCTTCCCAGTCGTTCAATAAGTGTTATGACCGGGCATGGGGGCCGCTGAAGGACAGAACGTATCCAGTACCAGGCAACCATGAATACAACACCAAGGACGCGGTGCCCTATTTCGCCTATTGGGGCAGTCGGGCGGGGGAAGCTGGGAAAGGGTATTACAGTTTTGATCTGAGTGGATGGCACCTCATCGCCTTAAACAGTAAATTGGAAAAGAATGACGGTGGCGACACCATCTCAGCCCAACATGTCTGGCTCCAACAAGATTTAGCAGCCACTAAGGCCAAATGTATCCTCGCCTATTGGCATCATCCCGTGTTCAGCTCCGGCCAACATGGGGGATCCCAAAGAATGAAGAATTTGTTGCAGACTCTCTATGCCAATGGGGTCAGCGTGGTGCTCAAGGGCCACGATCATGATTATGAACGGTTTGCTCTCCAGAATGCCGAAGGGGGCCTTGATCCCGCACGGGGCTTTCGCGCGTTTGTCGTGGGCACGGGTGGGGCTCCCCTGCGCACCCTTGAAACACGACAGAAAAATAGTGAATTCTTTCAAGCAGACACGTTTGGTGTTCTGAAACTCGAACTCTATTCTGATCGGTACGCCTGGGAATTTTTGCCCGTTGGAGGAAACCCACCTTTGGACACCGGTACTGGTTCATGTGTCTTACCTAAGAAGGGATAAAATTATTGGCTTGAACCAAGCGAGCCGTAAACATGCCGGGAAGCGTATACAGATGCAATGTGCAAACTGAATATTTTTTCACTGTTTAAAAGAAATAATTTTTATGAGTAAAGCCGTCGAGGTGTGAGGAATATTGCACCCGAAATGTCGGGCGATCTTCTGGACGTGCTTTTCTTCAATCATACAGCCGCGTCGTGGATATATTGGTCTGGCCGAGCAAGAGACGTCCACTGAATAGCCAGTCATACCTATCCCATATCACAACAATGAAACACGAACGTGAGAAGGGCGAGGCGATCAGATGTATTTCGAGAACATTGACATACAAGGTGCACTAGAAGACTTTAGTCTGGATGGCACCACGTTTCCGTACAACGGTTTTGTTGTGCGGTTGTATAACTTGTGTCGCTCGCTTGGCTTTGAATCTGGGAAAATTTTACCTTCCCGGGCTTTTTGCTCTGATGAAACCCAAGGGTATCCCAATATTCTGATTGCCAAGCAATTCGGCACCTTTCCGTTTAACCACGGAAGGGTCGGAGGCATTGTCGCGACCGATAGGCATGGTCCGCATGCGCACCACGGAAAAGACTTGGTCATCATTCATGCCAGTCATGTGGGGTACGAGCCTGAAAACGATTCTTTTGGGAGCTACCACCGGAGGCATACGGAGCATTTCGAGATGACTCCGACCTGTGGAAAGATCGAAAGTGTGCTGAGGTGGTACAGCAAGCAATATGCGTTTGCTAAGGAGAACATCTTTCTTCATCGTCACAATGAAGATTTTTTGGTCACCATTGATAATCAAACGTTGGCTGAGAATACAAACGAGGGCTTGTTCCTTTACCTGGATAAAATCGTTGCAATTGGACACCATGGAGGGTTTCGTCCACGTAAGTCCTACAGTACCTCGAAATGTTATGTCGCTTCCGCAGAATTTCGAAAACTTCTGGGAGATTCCGCCTGGCCGAACAAGGGACGAGAACCCATTGGCGAGAGGCTTCTCCCTGAATTAATTGGTTTTAAGCGACACATTTCAGGGGATCCGGAAACCCATGGGCTTTTGGAGGAAAACATGATCATTCCCATGCCATGGATTGTTTCATCTGCATTCCCGCTGTTGACTGCGGCCCGAGCCAACATACAATGCGAGTTTGACCGCACCTATCGAACCATACTCAATAGCAATGCGTATGTTGGAAAGCGATTACTCTTCATCTCCGGTCTGAACGTGGATATTTCTCCTCATCACGATCAAGTGTTCCCTTTGGCGACCTTTGTCCCATGGGCGGCGTATGTTCAAGACCAACATGGAAAATCTTCTGTCTTGGAACAGCGAGACATTGTGGACCGATTACTCGAACAACGCGAACATAATCCTGATGAAGTCGACCTTGAGGTGGCTATTCAGCACATGAAAGACGTCGAGGAAATTAAGATAAAAATCATGTGATGCGCCCGAAAAGGCAACGCAGGTATAGGATTTTTCGAAAGAAAAAACGAGAGTGAGCGTGTGAACGATTTTCCAACTTTGAAAAAATTATAATTTTGTGGTTCGCAATCGGAGGGCATTGGTAATGACTGACACCGAGCTAAACGTCATGGCGGTTGCGGCAATCATCGGGCTCAAGAGGATGCCAAATGCCGGATAGAGAATACCGGCAGCAATTGGCACCCCGATGGCATTGTAGAAAAAAGCAAAGAACAGATTTTGACGAATGTTGCGCATGGTCGCCTGGCTGAGCCGCCGGGCGCGGGCAATGCCTCGAAGATCACCTTTTACCAAGGTGACTCCCGCACTTTCCATGGCCACATCCGTTCCGGTCCCCATAGCAATGCCGACATGGGCTTGAGCCAGGGCCGGCGCGTCATTGATGCCGTCTCCCGCCATGGCCACAATTTTCCCTTGTGCTTGAAGTTGTTTGATAATTTCGCTTTTCTGCTGGGGCAACACTTCCGCTTTCACCTCATCGATGCCGAGCTTCTGTGCAACAGCCTGGGCTGTTTGCTGATGGTCGCCGGACACCATGACCACTTGAATGCCTTCTGCATGTAACAGGCGTATGGCTTCCGGAGTCGACGCTTTGACAGGATCGGCCACGCCTAGGATTCCGACAGCCTGATGGTCGATGGCCACAAACATGACGGTTTGGCCGTCCCGGCGCATGTCCTCGGTCTTGTCTGTTAACGGCTCGAATGCGACGGGATCAACTTGATAGTCCTCCACCAAAAAATTCCGTGTTCCGAGTGCCATGCTGTTTCCCTGAACAGTGCCGATGACGCCTTTTCCGGTTTTCGACTGAAAGTTTTGAGCCTCCCATAAGTCCAGCCCCTTGTCTTTTGCTCCGTTCACAATGGCCGAAGCCAGAGGATGTTCGCTGTTTCGTTCAAGGCTGGCCACCATTTGCAGGAGATGGTCTTCGCTCAAATCGGAAAGTGAAACGACTGAGATCAGTTTTGGTTTACCCTCTGTGAGCGTGCCTGTTTTATCGACAACTAAAGTATCCACTTTCTCCAACTGTTCCAGTGCTTCGGCATGTTTCATCAGGACACCGGCTCTGGCTCCTCGTCCGGTTCCCACCATAATCGACATGGGCGTGGCGAGTCCTAACGCGCATGGACAGGCAATAATGAGGACTGCGACCGCATTGACCAGGGCATGAGCCATACGAGGCTCCGGTCCGAAAAAAGCCCAGATCAAGAAGGTGAGTAACGCAACCCCTACGACAATCGGGACAAAATAGCCGGCCACCAGATCGGCCATTCGTTGAATGGGAGCCCGGCTGCGTTGGGCCTCGCTGACCATGCGAACGATCTGTGCCAGGACGGTATCCCGGCCCACACGTTCAACTTGCATCAACAACGTCCCTGTGCCATTGACGGTTCCCCCGGTGACCTGAGCATCTACCTCTTTTTCCACCGGGATCGATTCTCCGGTAATCATCGATTCATCTACTACACTTTGTCCCTCAAGGATGACTCCATCGATTGGAATTTTTTCGCCGGGGCGTATGCGAAGTTTGTCCCCTGGATGTACCGATTCCACAGGGACGTCTTCTTCGGCGCCATTTGGCCGAATGCGTCTTGCGGTTTTTGGTGCCAGGCCAAGCAGGGCTTTAATGGCGCTGCCTGTCTGGCTGCGAGCCCGCAATTCCAGGACTTGGCCCAATAGCACGAGCACGATAATCACGGCAGCCGCTTCAAAATACACGGCGACTTCCCCACCTTCTCCTCTGAAGGAAGCGGGAAATAATTCTGGAGCAAGGGTAGCCATGGTGCTATAGACATAGGCGGTGCCGGTCCCCAACCCGATCAACGTAAACATGTTCAGGCTGCGGTAGATGAGCGAAGCCCAGGCGCGCTGAAAGAACGGCCATCCACACCATAAGACCACGGGCGTTGCTAATGCCCATTGCACCCATGACATGATCGAAGGTGACAGAACTTGCTGAACAGGTTTGCCAGGAATCATCTCGGACATGGCCAGGAAAAATACAGGGAAGGCCAATACAAGACCAATCCAGAATCGGCGCAGCATGTCTTGGAGTTCCGGATTCTCTTCCTCTTCAAGTGTGATTTCCCGTGGTTCGAGGGCCATCCCACATTTCGGACAGGAACCTGGCTGGTCTTGTACCACTTCAGGATGCATGGGACAGACATATTCCGTTTTGGTTGCCGGTGCGACGGCGACATCCGGTTCGAGGGCCATCCCACATTTCGGACATGCCGCAGGCTTGAGAGATTCCACACCTGGACACATGGGGCAGATATATTTGGCACCCGGCTTGTCCGGTTCTGTCTCCATCGAGTGCGTATGTTTTCCAGTCAAATAGCCCTCTGGATCATGGCTAAACCGATCCAAACAGCGAGGATTGCAGAAGTAGTACATGGTGCCCGCATGCTCGAACTTTCCTGCCGCATTGAGCGGATCGACCATCATGCCGCAGACAGGATC
>JAOUNC010000215.1 GCA_029881175.1 Nitrospirota bacterium
CTACAGCACCTCAAATTTGTAAAGAATAATTTTAGGCTTTGCCTATCGGCTTTTCAATCAGATTCCATACCTGTTGCTTGATGTCTTGTCCAACTAAACCTTCTATATCCTGAATCAATTCTTGAAGCTTCCTGGAGACATGTGCCCGCTGATCTCTGGTGAGTATCTGATCAATTTTCAAAACCACCTTTTCTACCCATTCACGCCATACTCTAGAGGCCACAAGATAATCCGCCGTTGCGCCACTCTTCGAGTCGGCCAGCCAATCATAGAGGCCCTGTTCCAAGGTAACCGGATCGTGTGATGAATTGAGAAGCTCCAACAACCGAGCTTGTCGGCTTCTCCGATGGGCAAGCCACACATCCGTTATATCCGGAACTTCTTTGATCCATTCACGAATGTGCGTTTCTTGATCCACCGACAACTCCCCCAGCCAAGAGGTAAGGGGTTGTAAGGTTGAGGCAATACGTTTTTCTATCCGCACCTCGGATTTCTTCCCGTTCTCGGATACAAGCCGTCGATGTTCTTGCTCTAACTCGTCTTGGAGGTAACGGATTTGGGCCGGCGTAATCGTGGAGAGGAATATCGCGCCAGGCGGAGAGGCTTGTTTAGCGAGATGAGCCCGAAAATGTTCAACCGATGCAAAGATGCTTTCCAGTTCTGCCTGACTCAGTCCATCTTCACAAGATTGATCTATTTGACGGAGAAATTCAGCATACTGGGGAAGTTCTTGGTGACGGTGCCAACCATGAAAAAGTTTAATCCGCTGTTCCAAATATTCTTCTTGGGGGGCCGAAAGATCGAAATAGCTATCCAACTTCCACAGCAGAATCCAATCCGCAGTTGAGTACGTTATGCGAAAGGCACTGCAGGACACCAGCAAGGGCCAAAGAATCAACAGGCCCCAAAACACTCGCCACCATGACCGACGGAGAGAATGCAAATCTTCCATCCTTGCCTCAACAGACATGAACCAATTCGGTTAAACAAAACCCATTCATATTGTAACGTGACCGTTCACCTCAAATCAGCAATGAGACATTGCCTAATAGGGTGCTGGCATGACGGCCTTATCAAAACTCAAGATAGAACGACTTCATCCCAATGGCAAATCAACCGATCGACAATAAAATTTTAGTATCATTTATCCATCTCCATTTTTATGGCTGCTGTGGTAAAATCCGCACTGCCTTGTAAGAAGGTAGTAGATACCTAATTATGAAAATTTCAAGTTGTGCAGTTTATAAGCGGTGGAGTCAAAAGAGGATGCCAAGCTATTCATGTTGAATTCAGTTCAATGGTAGCCTAAATCAATACGCGGAAAGTTCATACGTAATTTTCGTGAAGATTTGAAGGCGGGGAAAAACATAAGAAGGATCAGAAAGTCTTGAAACGTAAAAACACGATGTGTATCAGGCAGTTCTCAGCGCGTTGGGGAAGCGCTCTGACTCGACAAACCGCCTTGCAGGTGTTGAGTCTTACCGTATGCCTAAGTCTTATCCTGCCAGGCTGTGCCACCATGATAACTGGCAGCACACAGGATATTGGGATCACATCGAACCCCTCTGGTGCCATCGTCAAAATAGATGGGAAAAACCTTAAAACTCCTACGAGAGTAACGTTGAGTAAGAAGGACCGTCACTTTGTTGTTATTGAAAAACCTGGATATGAATCAGCTGTCGTACCTGTCAGACGTCGCCCTTCCTGGTGGAACTTGTTAGATTTCATCTGGCTCTATGGTGCATTTATCCCTCTTCTTTTTGACACATATACTGGGGGGTTTTATGTTTTTAATGATGAAGCCATCCATGTCAATTTAACGCCGGAGTCCGCTGAAACTCTCTTTAGCAGTACATCTTTGAAGGAGGACAAGAGTGATCAGGAGGACCTCTCTTGGTCCGGGGAAGCCTCGGTTATCCCGGTCATCATGCCCGTCCCGGTATCTCCATTCCCCGAGCGATTAACCATTGTGGCGGAATCGACTACCTATGGTCACCCTTTTCTCGCTTGGCTTGATATGGCGCTGAATTTCATTCGCAAACGTCATCCGGCCATGGTGGTTATGGAGCGAGATGCCAGTCAATTTCTTTTAAGTGAGGCCACAAGTCAGTACAGTGGCCGTTTTGATGAGGAAAGTACCGTTCGAATAGGAAGACTGGTTGGTGCAGATACTCTTTTGACTTATCAACTTGAACCTCTTTCAGAAGAAACTCTTGAAGGGCTCGAAAAACATGGCGGGGACATATTGGGAGCAGTCGAGATACGCCTTCTTCATGTGGAGTCAGGACTCACAACCTTTCGACAATTGTCGGTCGCAACAGTGAAATTAGCAAGTCCTCAAGAAGGCAGGACGTGGCCAACGGATCTGGTTCGTTTGGCTCATCGAAAAGCGGTTAAAAAGGCCACGTCCTATGTGCTCGCTGCGTTGGTTGCGGCCTTTGGCGACAATCCCCTAGGATTGGTTCCTAGTCTGGCTTCGCCAGGAGAGGGAGTATTAATCGAGGGTGTCTTGAATGGCGGACCTGCCGATCAAGGAGGACTGAGAAAGGGTGATCGAATATTGATGATCGATGGTCGCCCCCTGGTCGACTGGACCACCCGGGTATCACTTCCAGCAATTCTGACCATCGAACGCGAGGGGACGAAGGAAGAAGTCGTACTGTCAAGTGGCTCCCAATAGGGAGGCACGGGCTGCGCTTGTGTATACTGCAACAGCGCCTGGAGAATCCTACAGTGCCTATGGAAAAGAGAAAATCTCACATCCAATTACCAGCAAAAAACACAGCCTGGCTTCCAATTTTGGTAATAACGCTCGTTACCTTTGTCGGATGTGCCCGGGTCTTCACCGAAACAGACCGACCACCCCTGCCAACCGTGACCTCCGTGGACCTGACTCGTTATGCCGGGACCTGGTATGAGATTGCCCGTCTACCCATGTGGTTTCAGCGGGATTGTGTGGCCTCGCAAGCCATGTATACTTTGCTGTTGAACGGAAAGGTTGAAGTCATAAACCAGTGCCTGACGACATCCGGTGATCAAAAACAAGCCCACGGTGTGGCCACCGTGGTGGATGCCAACACCAATGCCAAACTCTATGTGGTATTTGATAACTGGGCTGCTAAACTCTTTTCCGGTTGGGGCTCTGCCCCAACAGAAGGCAATTACTGGATTCTCCATCTTGAAGCGAACTACCGCACGGCCCTTGTGGGAACCCCAGACCGGGAATACCTCTGGATACTTTCCCGAACACCTATTCTCGAGGAAGCCATCTACGAAAAGCTGGTCAGCCTTGGAACGCAAAATGGCTTCCTTACTGCCAACCTTATCCGGGATTCTCATCCTTCATCCCCCTAAGAAGCCTTGGTCAGAATCTACGGCCCTCTCAATGTAATATTCCCGATACAATAAGAATATCCTTTCAGCACAGTTTTATCCTCAATGAAAATCAGGATTATTGTCCCCCTCTATGCCGTCAGATTTTCTTTTCACCGTGAAGAACATTTTCCCGTCTGCTGACTTTTTCCTTCCAATTCAATAGCCTCGAATTCAGTTTTTGTTCATCGAGTCATGAATTTGCTCCACCATTTTTTCAACCACAGCTTCCGTGGACACAGACTAGCCGGTGTCATCAAAGGTAGATCCAAATTCTCATGGATGAGGAAAGTAGGGAAACTCCTGCTTTACACACAAGAGGGTAATGGTTGAAAATCAATAATCCTTCTCATTTCGCCTTGTGTTTTCAGACCGGGGAAGACCAGAACTGCACGCCGGATTGACATCCTTGACCTGCAGAGCATTCAAGATTACAGGAAGAAATTATCCGGGCTCACTTCCATAACCTGAGAAACATCATGCACCGCATCACCTTTCAACAGGATGAGATGACCTATGATGCAGAAGAGGGGCAATGGCTCTATGACGTGTGTGAGGCTGCTGGAGCCTCGGTCCCCTTCGCCTGTAAAGCCGGCGCATGTGGAACGTGCGCGACCAAGGTTGTGCATGGCGAAAAGAGCTTGGGGGCCCAGAAAGATCGAGAGATTCGGACCCTCGAAAGCAATGGTCTGGACCCCACGCAATATCGACTTCTCTGTATGGCGGATGTTCATGGCCCCCTCACCCTGGGAGCCAGCGCCCACACCCAGAAGGCGAAGGCCTCACTCGGGCTATGTCAGGTGCGCATCGAAGAATATCGTCCGCTGACCTTAACAGTCTGTGAACAGAGATTCGCCATCAAATCGGGAGAAATCAAATTTACTCCCGGCCAATACATGATCTTTCATGTACCTGGAATCGACAAAATCATTCGACGCTCCTACTCAATTTCCTCGCACCCATCCGACAGCAAACATTTCGAGATTTGTGTGCGCGCGGTTTCAGGTGGGTTCTGCTCGAATTTCATCCATCGACTCCGTCCCGGCGACTGCATTCAGGTCGAAGGCCCCTACGGACACTTTCGGTTGGCCGAAACCTCCCAGCGAGACGTTCTGATGATCGCGACCGGAACAGGCATTTCCCCCATCAAGTCGATGATATTGTCTCTGCTTGACCAACCCGACACGCGCCGCATTCGCTTGTTCTTTGGGTTGCGTAATGTCTCAGACCTTTTTTACACCAACCTGTTGAGCGAGATGAGAGACACCCATCCACGGTTTGAACCGACTATCATCCTTTCCCAGCCTGATCCAGTTGGATGGCCAGGATTGCGAGGGCGCGTCACAGACTTAATTCGTGAACAGGTGACTCCCGAAGAGGCGTCAAGAACGGAAGCCTACCTTTGCGGAGGACGGGCAATGATTGAAGACGCGAAGAAACTACTACAGCAAAAAGGTATGAGTCCTGAACATATCAGGCACGAAAACTTCTTTTAATGGAGCAATTGAAGGGCATAGTCAACGTTGGTCCAATTGAATGCCACGGTATTGGGCCGGATATGATTGGACAGGGCAATATTATTGTGCCTCAATAAACTCCTTCACCAGTTCTGACAATTCTGGCGTACGTAAATATCCATACGATTTATGATGGTTATTTTTCCCCTGGGAGTCTCCCGCCCCTTCCATTGTCCCCGGTTTTCCTGTTTTGGGTTTTTGGTAATCGTTTAGGAACAAATCATCTTTGACTTTAATCCCCTTGCCATTTTGGCTTCCTGGTTCCCTTCCTATTCCAAGCTGATAGAGAAAAAATTCTCTCAAAATTCCACAACCCATGTATGTGATGAAAGTCTTGTCAACGTAGCATGATAAGACCGGAACTTTGGGCATTCGCAAAGCTTGGACATTCACTCTTTTATGCGCAGGGGCATCTCTCCAAACCTCAAACGCCTGAGCAGGTAAGAAGCGACTGTGCCCCGCATGTAAAAAGTGACGAATTGTTCGGATGACTGAGAGATCTCCATTGCTTGCAACGGAGATCTTTGTTATCCATTTAACCATCGATCCTGCAATGATGATCACATCCATTCTCCATCTTGTAGAAGGGAAACAGTCGAGATGAATCCTGGAGCCCGCAAGGCAGG
>JAOUNC010000216.1 GCA_029881175.1 Nitrospirota bacterium
ACACCTCCTCTTGGGGGATTCCCACTCCGGTATCCTGAACGCTGAGTTCCACCAGGTTGGCTTCGGCACGCATCTTTAGAGTGAGCGTTCCGCCTTCAGGCATGGCTTGACAGGCATTCAATATCAAATTCAAAAGGACCTGACTCATATGATTGAAATCGGCCAACGCCTGAGGAAGATCAGGAGCAAAATCTTTGACCACCTGAATATGATGGCTCGTGAATTTATCCAGCAGCATATCCAGCACGCTCTCAACAACTCCGACCAAATCAATGCCCCGCCGTTCTGACGGACGTTTTCGGGCAAAGCTTAACAAATGATTCATGATTTTGGTGATGCGCTCCACCTGGGTCACAATGGTTTCCAGCCCTCGCCTGGTCGATTCATCTTTCGCTTTGCGCATTAATAATTCGGCTCGGCCCAAAATCACATTCATCGGTGTCCCAATTTCATGGGCCATGCCGGAGGCCAACGTCCCCAATTCAGCCAGCCGCTCAGTTTTTCGCAGCTGATCCTCCAACGCCCGCTGCTGAGTCATGTCGACCACATACCCTTCGCATCCCAAAATTTGGCCGGACTGGGAAAAAATGCCGCAGCCCTGCTCCCAGACCCACTTCACGTTGCCATCAGCCAATTTCAAACGGTAGGAAAGTTGAAAAGGCTTGCCAGTGGCCAGGGGGGCTTGTGTCTCCTGCCACACCCGCTCACGATCTTCCGGATGAATCAGGTCAAGACCGTAGGATACCTGGAAGAGTTCCGTAAAGGCTTTCGAAGGATACCCGGTCAGCGCTTCACAACTGGGACTGATAAATTGCATGGTTCGCTCTCGATTATTTGCAGACCGATAGACCATGCCGGGAAGATTCGTCAGAAGTGAAGCAATGGTGCGTTGCGCCTCTTGTAATTCCTTTTCGGTTTCGACCTGCTCACTTAAATCCAAAATAATGGCCATGAAGACTCCATGGCCCTCATGCTGCCGATATTGAAGGTGCACTTCCACAGGATAGGTCGTGCCATTTTTTCTTCGATGAACGGTTCGGAAATCTACTTTTTGGCTGGTTCCATTTCGAAGAGGCTCAAGGAGCTGGCGAAACGAATCATTGGAAAATTCAGGTTTGAAGTGAAGCGGAGTCATGGTGGACATCTCGGCCATGGAATACCCTAAATTCTTTAACGCCCCTTTATTCACCTGAAGAAAGAGAAGCGTTTCTGCATCGAACACATAGACCTCATTGAGAGACTCATCCAATATTTGGCCCAGATATTCTGCTCGTGCTTCGCTGTTCTTTCTTTGCGTAATGTCTCGAAGAATCACGGTCATCCATCGTTTGCCTAACCGTTCAACTTTAGAAATTGACGCTTCCAACGGAAACGTCTCTCCCGTGTATCGCAGACCCGCAATCTCCCGAACGGTTCCCATGCGACGGTACGTTTCCCCACTTTCCGCAAATCGACGAAGATGCTCGCGATGCGCCTGCCTCATCGGTTCGGCAATGAATTGGTCCAACGGTTTCCCAAGTACGTCGGAAGTCGAACATTGAAAAATCTCTTCCGCTGCGGCATTGAAGAGCACAATGTTGTGCTCGTCATCAATCGTAATAATGCCGTCCATGGCCGAATGAATGATTCGAGCCAGTTGCTGCTCCAATGCTTCAAACCCTTCCTGTGTATGACTATGCATCATTTGCACGGATCGCAACTCCGCCACTTCTTGCTGCAGCAAGGCGAGTTCGCGTTCACAATTCTGCTCCGACGAAGAGGATTCGTTATTCATACGTTGGTTGAGGCCTGGTGCAAAGTAAGGAGTGAGGGGTAAGGAGTAAATCGTAAAAACCCAGAAGTAGACATTCTTTTTTCTCACTCCTTACGGACGTACGCTTGACTCCTCACGATTCTTCCATTTCAGACAGCTTGCGATACAGCGTCTTTCGATCAATGCCCAAGACATGGGCCGTTTGATATTTGTTGCCCCCCAATTTTTCCAATACTCGACGGATATAGGACTTTTCCACTTGGCCGAGGGGAAGAATCTGCTCGACAGCATCTTCAATGAATTGTCCATCGCCTTGAATGGCTTGAAGGTTGATGGGTAGATCTTCCAACGAAATGCTGGATCCCTGCGTTAACGTGGCTGCTCGCTCCACAATATTTTCTAATTCCCGGACATTGCCGGGCCATTGATAATCGATCAGGCGAGCCAAGGCCGAATCCGAAATACCCTCAATGTGTTTCTGCTGAGCCGTCAAACTTTTTTTCAGCAGTCCATGAGCCAACAAGGGAATGTCTTCTTTCCGGTCCCGAAGGGGCGGAAGGCGTATTTCAATCACATTCAACCGATAATACAAATCTTCTCGAAAGCGTTTCGCTTTGACTTCTTCGGCTAACATCACATTGGTGGCAGCAATCAACCGAACATTCACCGATGTCGACTTCGTCGCTCCCACCCGTCTGATTTCCCGCTCCTGAACAGCCCGTAACAACTTAGCCTGTAGCATCATGGGCAATTCGCTGACCTCATCCAGAAATAACGTCCCATCATGCGCCTCTTCGAATAAGCCGTACTTGTCCGATTTCGCATCCGTAAACGCCCCGCGAACATGCCCGAAGAGCTCACTTTCCAATAACAATTCAGGAATAGCTGCACAATTAACAGGAACAAACGGCTTGGATTTCCGCTGACTATTAAAGTGTAGGGCTTTGGCCACCAGTTCTTTCCCCGTCCCGCTCTCCCCGGTGATTAAGATATTTGTCTGCGAATCCGCCACCCGACGAATGAGATCAAAAATTTCACGCATGGGCTTGCTTTTGCCCAGGATTTGATCGAAAGCAAATTCCCGGCTGACCTGTTGACGTAATTGCTGAACTTCCTCTCGCAGCAGGGCGTCTTTCAGCGCCTTATGCACAGTCACTAACAGCTCATCGGCCTTGACCGGTTTGGTGAGATAATGGAAGGCTCCATGCTTCATGGCCTCTACAGCCGATTCCACGGTGCCAAAGGCGGTCATCATGATCAAATTCGATTCCGAGTGCTTTTGAGCCACATGCCCTAACAAATCAAATCCATTCATCCCTTTCATCCGTAAGTCCGTGACGACCACAGGGAATTTTTCTGATTCCATGCGAGCCAAAGCCTCTTGGCCATCTGACGCCAGAACCACTCGATAATTCTCAGACTCAAGAATATCCTGTAACAATTGCCGCATTTCTCGGTCATCGTCTACGACTAAAATAGATGCAGGGTCTTGTATCATGGGGAAATTCCTTGCCTCATTAAGATTGAATCATTTATAAGTGAAAATGCGTAACGATAATTTTTTTGATAACTTTATCTGTGGAATTTTGCACCATTTGCCAGGCTTTCATTTGTTGCTTTTTGCAACATCACGGCATACCTTCTCCCTCCCGCTCATGGATGGCCCGTTCCATATTACTCAATCTTGTGACTATTGTCTGTTCACTCCCAAATTAAAGTTTTTGGAATGGTTTTTACCCCCTAAAGGCACTAAAAGAAAAAAATGGGCTTACCATGGCACTTCTCTTGCTCGCTTTTTCCCTGTTAGGAGACCAATCATGCCCGACCGACTTATCTTGGAAAGGATAGAAGAATGAAAATAACCCTTGCCGTTGATGGCTCCGCTCACTCGAAGCATGCCATTCAGACACTTGCACATCTCGCGCCTCCTGAAGAATTGGTCCTTGTACATGCCATGAATCTTCCTGACTTTAACTACGCCATGATTACGCCAGAGCTTCGGGCAGAAGTTCAGGCAGATATGGAAGCCGCATTACGGAAGGAGGGGGAAGGAATTCTCGCTCAGGCCATGGAGGCCATTCCCAAAGACTTTTCTCATGTGCAGCAAGTCCATCAAATTGGCCATCCAGTTGATGTGATCCTTGAAACCGCTCGGTCGGCCGAGTCTCAACTCATTCTTCTAGGGGCCAGGGGACTTGGACCTCTCAAGGAACTGGTACTGGGGAGCACCTCGCACCGAGTCCTCATGCATGCCCCATGTTCCACAATGATCGTCCAAGCCCCTGTTCCCCGCTTACGAAAAATTCTTCTGCCCGTTGAGGGAGAGGACGATACTAAGGTGGCCTTACAATTTTTAGCGCTCCAACCTTTTCGGGAAGCCGTTGACATTGACGTCTTTGCGGTCTGGCCTCAACCCCAACTGGCCTGGCCCGTCACATTAGGGCAATCAAAGCTCCTCGAAATGCATGCGATTGAAGAAGCACAAGATCGGATGAAAACGGTCACCGACCGGCTCACACGCATGAACTACTCATGTCAGGCCAAAGTAGGAATGGGCGACCCCGCCTTTGCCATTTTGGAACAGGCCAAAGCCTCTCAAGCTGACATCATCCTCATGGGTACGCATGGCCGTGGAGGCCTTTCGAGATTTTTAATAGGAAGCGTGTCCCATTCTGTCTTGCATCAATCCAACTACCCCGTAATCATTGTTCGTTAGGGAAGCATTGAATGTCCCTCTCCTCCCTTATCGGGTGGAGGAGAGGGACATTCCACTTCTTACTCACGCCATTGCGGACATCTGCGACAGTCAAAGGAGTCCCACACAGACGAATTCCTATTTCCGGAATCTGGATACCCCCTGATTCCCTAGAGAATTTTTGCCAAAGTGCTCAAAAAACGACATCCATTTTTCTTGGCATACCCATTGCTTCTCCAATACACTATGTCAAAGACCGTGACAACCACCTTGACCAGAAAAGAGGAGGATAGATCTATGCAAAATCATTGGAAATACCGAATTCAGAGGATTGGAATGGTCACGCTGGGAATTCTTCTGATGGGAGGAAGTGTGCTATCCAATGCGCAAACACAACAGGAAGTGAATGTATCTATTGAGGGTTATAAATTTCTGACCTCCCAAATGCCACTTCAACTTCATGCCGACACGATTATCCGAGTGAAAAATCTGGATAACGTTCGACATGACTTCGGATCACAGATGTTTTTGAATACGCTGACCCATGTTGAAAGTAGCGGCGTGGTCACCTACGGGAAGGGTATAGAAGGCGCCTACCTGGACCCCGGGGAGGAAACATCGTTCAGGCTGGTCCTGGATCACCCGGGACGCTTTCAATTTCAATGCTCCATTCACTCTGACATGAAAGGGGAAATATTGTTACTGATTGTGGATGCAGTATAACCAACAAGTACGATAGTAAGGAGCCAGGAGTAAAAAGTTAGGGGTAAAAAGACAGGATTCTTTTTCCAACTCTGCACTTCTAACTACTTACTCCTTACTTCTCACTTTATTTCATTAAAACGCTGGGGGAACACATGGTTAATATTGTGACGCATATTATTTTTGCCACGGATTTTTCCCCCTGCTCCACACCAGCCTTTGGCTATGCAGTGGAGTGGGCGAAGGTCTTTAATGCCCAATTAACATTACTTCATGGGATATCCCTTCAGCCAGGCTTGGATATCGATGCCGGCATCGCCCAACGGTACCTGGATGAGCAACGAACCGTCGCGCAAGACCAG